>JAUIJR010000409.1 GCA_030431075.1 Polyangia bacterium
GACCGGGCCTACGCCGAAGGCGTCCTCGAACCACACTTCAACGAGCTCGAGCTCCCCTGGCGTGACGCTGCCTACGCCCTCGACCGTCACGCGCACCCGACGAGAGTCGCCTCGGTTGGCGAGGCCGCTGGCGCCCTCGGTGACCTCTCGAAGACCGAGTACAACTTCTGGCTGATGGCACGCCTTGCACGCTTCGGCGCAGCGTGGGGCCAGTGGAGCGAAACGATCCACCAGGCGTGGGAGGCACTCCAACGACGCCCCGGCGATGCCGATGCCCCCTTTCGGAAGTTTGAGATGCTGTCGGCTGACTCGGAGCGCGCCAGTTTTCCCAACGGTCACAATGCGGTGCGAGGTGACGACCTCCTTCACCCGGACTCGCTCGGCGTGGTCCGTCGCGGCGGTCAGTGGTTTGCGGCTGAGCCACCCCGCGGCGTCACCCGTTGTGTGTACGACGAGGGCGAGGAGCCACTCGAGGCGAGTCAGCTCTACGCCATGGCGCGACGCCGAAACCCAAAGGCGACTGCACTGGCGTGGATGCGACTCAAGTCGCAGCCCGCGACGGTGCGCGCGCTTGCGTTGTACGAGATTGCCTTCGGTCGTCGGTGAGGACTGACTACTGCGGCACGAAGCGCGCCTCGACCCAGAAGTAGTCGTTGTCGTCGGCGTAGCCGGCCCACGATCCGGCGTGCAGTACTTCGAGAGGCACGGCCCAGCATGAGCCACTCGAGTTCTCAAAGCACCAGCGGTGCATGAAGTCGTCGGCCGAGAGGCTGTCGTAGTCGTAGAAAGAAACGACGAAGGAGACGTCGGTGGGGATGGTGATGGTTGCCGACTCGAGCCAGGAGGTGTCGGCGGTCTCGGGCGCGTAGGGTCCGTCGAAGAGCTCCGTTCCGTTGACGTAGACCTTGAAGTAGGCCTCGGCGAGGCAATCTCCCGCGAGCGAATCCCAGCAGTCGGGAGAGCTGTCGATCCACCGGTCGATGTAGAGGTCGTAGGTCCATCCGTCGGCGTCGACGCAGCCGCCCGACCCGTAGCTGCAGACCTCATCCGCGGCGCAGTCGGCGTTGGTGACACACACACCCGGGCAGGCCGCCTCGAAGTCGGAGCAGCAGTCCTCGGCCGCGACACACGATGCGTCGCACCAGCAGTCACCGCTCGAGCCGAGTCCACCACAAGCCCCGACGCAGCTGCCGTCGCCATCTCCGTCGCCGTCCCCGTCCCCACTCGGTAGGTCGGGCTTGGGCCCGCTCTCTCCTTCGTCGGTCGAGCCCTCGTCCTCGAGCCCGGTCAGATCCACGCAAACGTCGGAGACGCAGATGAGCTCGCCGACGCAAAGCCCGCCTTGAATGCAGGGGCAGCTCTCGACCCCGGCCTCCGGACAGCCCGCTTCGGAGGTGCCGTCCGCCGAGTCGGAAGCATCGCTGCCGCCTCCGCCGGCGCAGGCCCCAAGGGCCGAGCTGAGCAAACACAAGACGAGCCTTCGCTGAAACTCCATCCGGGGACCCTAACTTAAACCGTACTTCACATGTACTTTTTCAAATTCGGGCCCGCTGACAGCGTTTCGCTTGGATGCCGAGCGCCGCCGACGAATTCGCCCGCACGCGAGCCGAGCTCGGCGCCAACATCCACCGCCGCCGCAAGTCCGCCAAGCTGACCCAGGCCGCCCTCGCCGAGAAAGTGGGCGTCACCGTCGAGCACCTGCGAGGCGTCGAGCGGGGAAGCCGATCTGCTTCGCTTGCCCTCGTAGCCAAACTGGCCGTCGTCTTCGGCGTGCGCTCACGCGAGCTGTTCACGCCGGGGCGGAAGCTCGCCCGGAATCCGGGTCGGCCTCCGAGTCGGTGAGCCAGCGAGATCGCCCAGGGCGCCCCAGCCCTCTCGAGCATCGCGTGGATCGCTGGCGAGCCCACTACAACGAAGCGGTCGTCTGGAATCTCGGGGTTGTCACCGTGTGCGGACGGCACGATGGGTAACCTTCTAGGGATGGGTAGCCCTGAAACACGGCGGACACCCGCGGCCGAATCCGAAGCAGAAACCCGGCTCATCCGGTACGTGCAACGATTCAATCGCGACGACACGATCGAACGGCTTGCCCTGAAGACATGGATGTTGGAGCGTCGTGAGTTCGACGTGGACGGAAGCTTCCGACCGCTTTATCCGCCGGAACGATTTTGGCTCCCTCAGTACCTGCTCCTTCTCGTAGAGCTGGCGCTGGAGTTCGGGCGGAGAGACGCTCCGGTGGAACCCCCGTCCTCGGCGGATCTCGAGCAGATGGTACGGCTGGTGCACGAACTCGCCGCCTGGGTCCCGTCCCGAAACGTCCCCAACCGGGCGACCGCCATCCTTCGCACCGCCTTACACGTTCAAGGGCCCTTCATGACCACCAGCTACTGGTCGGACCTCGCACGCCTGCATTCGATGGCCTGCCCCGCCGGCTCCACTTCGGCCTGTGGAAAGGCTCTCGAACGAGCCACTGGCGTTCCCGCTGAAACGCTCATCGCCTCCCTTTGCCTAGTGTGGATCCGATTCATGGAGGTCGACCATCGCGATCCGTTCGTCGACCCCTCGTTGTTCGAGATCGACAACGGCGGCCCTCTGTCGGCAGCCGTCCGGGGATTGCTCTGCGCCACTCCTGACGAGGCATCCGAGTTCTGTGCGCAACATCGTGCGGTCGGCCGCCAAACGCGCCTAGGTCAGGAGGCATGGGTCCGCTCACCACTGCTCTTGCGCCCGATCGTTCAGACCCAGCGGGGAGCCGTCGTCCTCGGTGCTCGGACGCTCGGCTACGCCCTCCGGGAAGGGTTGCTCTGGCAACTCAAGGAGCAGGGCGAGAACGCGCGACGCGCCGTGGAGGACGCACTCGAACACCACGTGAGGCGAGTAGGTGTCGAGTGCTCGGATGGTTGGGCCGACGAGTCTGCCCTGAAGCGCACCCTCGGCGACGGACTGACGGTTGATGGCGGGTTCCGGTCCGGAAACGCGTGGCTACTCGTCGAATGCAAGGCGATCGGCTTGAAACGCAAGCAGCTGCTACGACCGAGTCGCCAAGTAATGGCACAGGCGTCCAAGAACTCACTCGTGAAGGCCTACGTCCAGGCCGTCGCTACGTCCACCCGACTCGCCGCGCCCTCGGATGCCGCCCCCGTTCATCCGGTGGGCCTGATCATCGTCACGCTCGGAGAGCACCTGGCGAGTGACTTTTCCGCACTCTGGGAAGACTTCCTGCGAGACGCGTGCTCCGTGGCGATTGAGAAAGCCGGCATGGACTTCCGCCAAGCGTGTCGGCTTCTCCCACCCAGCCGAGTTCACATCGCAGACGTCAGGGAATTTGAGCGCATCATGTCACAGACCAAACTCGATCCTGAGTTTCCCCGACGGCTGTTCGCTCATGTGTCGGCCCAGACCGACACTCTCGAGGGCAAGAGAGCCACGCTTGCCCAGCATCTCGACGATCTGAGCGTCGGGGAACCAACCTTGGCCTTCCTGGACACCAGTTGGCGTCGCCTCGAGGTTCTGGCCAAACGGCTCGTCTCGGGCTCGCCACAGTGAGGTCCACCCGGGCCGGACCCAGCACAGGTCTCGGACCGCGCCGTGGGAGCTCGAGTGCGGTGACTCGCCGCCCTTGCCTTTCGCCTGGCGGGCGACTCCATTGCTCTCGCTAGTTCGAATCCGTAGAGCAAAGACTGACCGGACCTAACCTTGGCGGAACGGCTGCCGCCAGGCCATCGGCATTTGACCGTCTGGCGAGGTGGACGAGACCCGTTCTCCACGGCGAGCTCGCGGTCACTCGCTCGGCAACCACACCGAGAACCGGGTTCCCAGTGGGCCGTCGCCGACGCTGAGCTGACCTTGATGTTGCTCGATGATTCGGGCGCTGATTGAGAGTCCGAGTCCCGAGCCGCCGGGGGAGCGAGTGACGAAGGGGTCGAAGATCCGTTCACGTTCGGCGGGATCGACCGTTGCGCCGTTGTTGTCGACGGTCACCGACACGCCGGCGTCGGACTTCTCGAGACCGAGGGAGACCCGGCCGCCACCCTCGGCGTCCTGTCGGGCTGCCTGTACGGCGTTGAGAGCGAGGTTGAGTACGACCTGAACGAGTTGGTCATGGTCGCCGACCACGACCAACGGTCCCGATACCTCGGCCACCTCCACCTTGACCCCTTGTTGCTCGGCTTGTGATCGGACGAGTTGGGTGGCTCTCACCACGACTTCGACGAGATCGACCCGTTCGTTCGAGGGTGGCGCCGGCCGGGCGAAATTCAAGAAGCGTTCGGCGACTCCGTCCAAGCGATCGAGCTCACGCACGTGCAACTCCCACATCTCGCGTCCGCGGCTGGTCTCCAGCTCTCGCTCGATGAACTCCGCGGAGCCCTTGAGGGCATGCAGTGGATTCCGAACCTCGTGGGCGACTCCGGCGACGACCTCACCGAGAGCCGCGAGTCTCCCGGCCCGTACGAGCTGCTCTTGCAGCGTTCGCTGCTGGTCGAGGGCCACCTCCGCCTTGCGGCGCGCGGCGGACTCGCGGGACGCGAGCAGCCCAGACACGGCGCCAACGATGTTGTAGAGCGCGACCTCCAAGACCTTCTCGGTCCAAGAGGCCGGATCGTGGTGTCCAACCTCCGAGAAGGCGTGGGGAAGGTAGGCCACCGTCGTCACTGCGGAGGCGGTGAGTCCACCCCGAAGGCCGTGACGGAACGCCGCAATGATGATCGGGATGTAGTAGACGCGACGCAGTACGTCGTGGACACCATGCGCATCGCTCCCCGTGGCGTAGTGCAGCAGGGTCGTCGCCAAGATCGGCAGCCAAATTCCGAGCAGCGAACCGGTCGACCACATGCGAGGCGCCATCGCTCGAGGAGTCGACGCATCCATG
>JAUIJR010000410.1 GCA_030431075.1 Polyangia bacterium
TTCGCGTTCACGCATGGGCTCGGGACACGCACCGAGCGAAGGCGCAAGGGGCAGGGGCGGCGTCGGTGTGCACGCGAGTTCGTCTCGCGCGGGGGCGTCGGCTGCGGCCGCCAGGGAAGTGATTCGCCCCGCCGGCGGGAGCGAGAGCTCGGGGCCCTCGACCCCGTGCGGGGCACACGCCCCGAGCAGACCGAGCCCCCCGACGAATCCGGCCGCAGCGAGGGAGGTCGTGGAGGCTGCGGAGAGGGTGACGCGCGACACGCTGGCAGGACGCCTGGGGCCCAGGGCGTATTTCGACGGGGCCGCGGGCCGGTCGGCCAGACGTGCTAGCGTGCTCCCATGAAGTTGCCCTTTGCGTTGTCGCTGAGCTGTTTGCTGCTTTTGCCCGCGTGCACATTCTCGTCGCTTGGAGACGGGGAGACGGGCGAGACCGGGGAGACGGGCGAGACCGGAGAGACCGGAGAGACCGGGGAAGACGACGAGTCCGGGAGCGGCGAGGCGGGCAGCGGAGAGACCAGCAGCGGCGAAGAGACGAGCTCCACCAGCGGAGACGGCGATGGCGACGGAGACGGCGACGGCGACGGAGATGGCGACGGCGACGGCGACGTCTGCGAGCAGGGCAGCGCCGGCTGTGCATGTTTCCCGAACGACACCTGTTTCGACGACCTGCCTTGCAACGAAGGCATCTGCGACGACAGCTGCACGCCGGGCACCCTCGACTGTCCGTGCATGGGCGGCGACACCTGCTTGGGTGTCTTGAAGTGCGAGGCGGGGACCTGCGTGGCCGGCAAGCAGGACGGGGATCCCTGCCAAAGCAACGACGAGTGCGCGAGCGGCTACTGCTACGGCGGTGGCTTCCCGGGCAGCGGCCCGGAGTGCCAGTCGGCGTGCAGCGGCAACTTTGGTGACTGCAACGACGACGACGACTGCTGTAGCGGCAGCTGCAGCAACTTCGGAAACTGCGGCAACTGATTGGGGTTGGCCTGGGTTGGGCCGCGTCGCTCAGAGCTCCAGACGGTAGAGCTCGCGCAAGATCGCGGGCGCGTCGGGTCGTGCGAGCCATCGCTCGCGCAGCCCAGGCGCGGCCTCGAGCTCGAGCACCAAGGCGGCCAGCGCGAGGCGGCGCGCGAAGCCCTCGTCGGGGAGGGCGGCGGCCTCGGCCTCACGGGCCTCGATCCACGCCTCCGGAGCGAGCCAGGGGGTCTGCTCGACTGCCTCGTAGGGGCGCTCGCCGATCGCACGGGCGCCCAGGTCCGCGAAGGCCTCGCGCGCGCGCGTCTGGGCGTCGAGGGCCGCCTCCGGCGCGAGGCGTGCATCCAAGATCCGCGCGAGGTCGGCCTCGACCGGGGCCGCGCCCGGACCGTCGCGTTCGCGCGCGAGCTCGACCGCACACTCGATGGCCGCGTCCACCCGCGCGCCATCGACCAGGCGAAAGAGCTCGAGCGAGGGGGAGGCGAGCGCCTCCGGCCCCGGGCGCGGGCGCGCGTCGGCGGCGTAGCCTTGGCGTGATCGACCCAAGCGCTGCAGCTGCGCGTCGAGTCGTTCGCGCACAGAGCTGCGTCGCAGGTACCGCCAGGCGCGGTGATGGGCGTCGCGCGTGAGCGGGTCGAGGAGGTAAGGCGCCGTGAGCTCGAGGGCCAAGTAGGTGTCGAGCAAGGCGAGCTCGACCGTCTCGGCTCGGGCCCGCAAGCTGCGGCGCGGCTGCTGCATCTGCGTCTCCAAGAAGGCGAGCGCGTGATGAATTGCGGGGCCCGCGAGGCGGCGCGCCAAAGGGTCGAGCTCGCGGCTCGGGTCGAGGCCGAGGGCGGCCAGGGCTTCGAGGTGGATGCGGGCGAGGTAGGCCCGCGCGTGCAGGCGTGTCGTCCCCGACAGTCCGCCGGTGACCAGCTGTGCCTGCGCCAGGTCGAAGTCGATGAGCTGCCGCGCGCCGATCGGATAGACGATGGCCTTGGCCGCATCGAGACTCTCGGCCACGACTTCGGGCTCGAGCTCGAGCGGGAGGCGCCGCCACATCGCCGCGATGCCGACCAGCTCTCGGTCTCCTCGGGCCGAAGCCCAGCTCAGCGCGCGGGTCGGATCGTGTTGCCGCAGCAGCGCGCGGCGCAAAAGCGGCCCTTCGAGCTCGAGCTCAGGGCAGACGACGGGGAGCAAGGCGGCCGCCTCGAGGCCCTGTTCCGCATCCTCGGCCAGGGCACGCAGGGTGCTGCAGCCTTGGTCTGGGGCGAGCGGCGGGGGCTCGAGCTCGGCGGGTGCTTGGGCAGCGACCCCTTGGGCGGTGACCCCTTCGGCGGCGACGGGCGAGTCGGACGCCGTCGAAGCGGAAGGATCACAGCCCCAGCCGGCCGCCAGCCAGACGGTCAAGCTCGCGGCCGCGCGCGCGCGTCGCCCGGGGCTCATTGCTCGACGATACGCCGGATCACTTCGCGCAGGCGATGCACCCCGCCCATGTCGCGCGCAATGAACTCGAGGCCGAGCCCGTCGTCGTTGTTCACGTTGCGCACCACCGAGAGGATCTCGAGCGGCAAGGCGGCGCCGGGCGGCGTGACCTCGATGATGACCTCGGTGCCGACCTCGAGCGGGGCATCGGTGAGCAACAAGCCACCGCCCTCACTGATCTCGGACAAGGCAGCCGTGTGCTTGTCGCGGTTGTGGTTCTCGCGCCAGCGCACCTCGACCAGCACCGGCAAGCGCACGTGGCGGCGACGCGCGAGCAACTTGATCTCGCCGTTGGCGACGGCGCGCAGAAACTCGACCTTGCGCCACTCGCTGCCGGCGCAGGCCACGGTCCCACCTGCACGTACACGTAGGCGGGGGCGCGCGGCGTGCCACTCTCGGCCGATCCCGCGCACCATGATCTTGCCGGGAAGTCCGCCGTAGGAGACTTCGAGCAACACCTCTTCACCCGGCTCGAATGCGTCCGTGGTGAACACGGTGAGCGTGCTGTCCTCGCCAACGGCCTCTTTGAACGCCGCGGCGTCTTGATACTGGCAGCGAATTTTCTGCAATTTGCCGGACGCTCCCGTAGGTCCTTGGACGCTACCACAAGGGGCGAGACAAATTTGTACGGGGCCTCTCATCGCGAGCCCGCGCGAATTGCGGGGGCGCGCCCGCGCCAGCTCGGTCCCGGCCCACGCTTCGCCGTGCGCGATTGCGGCCCCGAGGTGCAAGCTCGGGCTTCGCGCTCGCCCCAGGCCGCGCCTGCGCTGCTATCTTCCGCGCGTGCCAGAGGCTCCAACTGCCTCCCGAGACGGCGATATTCGCCCCTTGGTGCTGATTCCCACCTTCAACGAGCGGGAGAATCTCGACGCGATCTTGGACGCGGTCCACGAGGTCCAGCCCGGCTTCGACATCTTGGTGATCGACGACGCCAGCCCCGACGGCACTGGCGAGCTCGCCGACGCCCGGGCGAAGGCCGATCCCCGCATCCACGTCCTGCATCGGGCCGGCAAGGAGGGCCTCGGTCGGGCCTACCTCGACGGCTTCGCGTGGGGGCTGTCCGCCGATCGTGGATACACGCACCTGTTCGAGATGGACGCCGACTTCTCGCACCATCCGCGCTACCTCCAAGACTTGCTCGACGCGTGTCTCCAAGGCGCCGACTTGGCGGTGGGCAGTCGCTACGTGGCGGGTGGGGGTACCGAAGGCTGGCCCATGCACCGCAAGCTCCTGTCGCGCGGGGGAGGGGCCTACGCGCGGGCCGTGCTCGGCATCGGCATCCAAGACCCGACGGCGGGCTTCGTCTGTTTTCGACGCACGACCCTCGAGGGCCTCGAGCTCGAGGGCATCGAGACCAAGGGCTACGGCTTTCAGATCGAGCTCAAGTACCGCTGCGCCCAGGCCGGCTTGCGCATCGAAGAGGTCCCGATCGTCTTCGCCGACCGTCGCTACGGTGACTCCAAGATGCACCCGCGGATCATGGTCGAGGCGCTCAAGCTCGTCGCGGACCTTCGCGTCCAAAACATGCTCGAAGGCGGCGGCAAGTGGCGCGCGCGCGCCCGCAAGCTGCACGAGAGGTGGCGGCGATGAGCGCGGCGGCACGAGGCAGTGGCGGTCGAACCCGCATCTGGCTCAGCAGCGCCGGGGGCCCCGTCGCGCCCGAGGACGCGCGCATCAGCGTCTTCGATCGCGGATTTTTGTACGGTGACTCGGTCTACGAGACCTTGCGTACCGCCGGCGGGCACTTGGTCGAGTGGCAAGCCCATGTCGATCGCTTGCACCGCAGCGCCGAGGGCATCGGCCTCGAGCTGCCCTTCGACGAGCCCACCTTGCGCGCGGCCGTACGAGAGACCCTGGACGCGGCCGGCAACACCGACTCGCGGGTGCGCATCGTGGTCACCCGCGGCACCGGCCCGATGATGCTGGACGTGCGCGGCACCGAGGACCCGCAGCTCGTGATCTTCGTCCAGCCGCATGTCGAGCTCGAGGACGCCGCCTATGCGCGCGGCGTGGCGGCGCACATCATCGGCGCGGCCCCGGTGAGCCACCCCGGGCTCAAGACCGGCAACTACCTGCCCAACATCTTGGCCCTCAAGCGCGCCATCGAACTGCGGGGGGACGACGCCATCGTCTGTAACCGCGAAGGCGAGGTGGCCGAGGGGGCGACCAGCAACGTGTTCATGGTGCGCGGCGGCGAGTTGCTCACGCCGCCGATCGAAGCGGGCCTCTTGCAGGGGATCACGCGCGAGCGGGTCTTGGGCCTGTGCGCCGAGCTGGGACTCGTCGTGCACGAGCGTCGCTTCACGCCCGACGAGCTGCGCGCGGCCGACGAGGTCTTCTTGACCAGCTCGGTGCGCGGCGTCATGCCGGTGACGCGCCTCGACGGGGCCGTGATCTCGGGCGGCAAACCCGGGCCGCTCACGG
>JAUIJR010000411.1 GCA_030431075.1 Polyangia bacterium
GCGCGTACCTGTTTTCGAAGCTGCTGACCTTGCTCGGCTTCACCATCGTCGAGGCCCTGATCTTTCACGCGATCGGCTTTTGGGGCGCGCCCTTCGACCCGGCCCCGCTGATCGTGGGCACGGTCGCCCTCGGCCTCACGAACACGCTCATCGGCATGGGCATGGTGGCGAGCCAAGACTCGGTGCTCAGCTTTCTGATCCCGGGCGGCCTGATCGTCGGCCTGCTTCAGACCCTCCCGGTGATCGAAGTCGTGGGCCTGAACCTGGGGCCGCTGCACTGGGTGATTCCGGCCGAGCCCGCGTTCATGTTGCTGCGCGCGTCGACGACGAGCCTGTCGACGGGCGAGTGGGCCTTCGCCATCGGCGGCACGATTTTTTGGTTGGTCGCCGCGGGCGCCTGGACCCTGCGCCGCTTTGCCGCGCACATCGCCTTGGGAGGTGACCGATGAGCAAGGCCCCCTCCCTCCTCGGCGCCTTGCCGGCGGTCATCACGACGGACCTTCGCCGCGTGCTCCGCGACCGCTTCATCCTCGGCCTGGTCGCCTACCTCTTGGCCATCGCCATCCTCATGCGCTGGGCGGTGCCCTGGGTGACGGCCGAGCTGGCCACGCGCATCAGCTTCGACTTCGTCCCCTACGAACCACTGCTGGTGAGCCACATCGTGATCCAGCTCAGCCCGATGATCGTCGGGATGGTGGCGGGCTACCTGCTACTCGAGACCAAAGAGTCGGGCGCCCTGCTGGCCCTGCGCACGACGCCGCTCGGCGTGGCCCGCTACCTACGCTGGATCACGATCGGGATGGCCCTGGCCACAGCGCTCTTGTGCGTCATCGAGGCGGCGATCATCGGCCACGCGAGCCCCCACTTGGGCGTGGTTTTCTTGGGCGGTGTCCTCGGCACGCCGATGGCCCTGCTGACGGCCTACCTCGTCGGCGGCCTGGCCGACACCAAGACCGAAGCCTTCGCCTACTCCAAGGTCACGGCCATCGTCCCCCTCCTCCCCAGCGGCGGCTGGTTCGTCCCCGAACCCTTCCAATGGCTCTTCGGCCTCGACCCCGCCTACTGGGCCTCCAAGATCTGGTGGCAAGCCCACGCCGGCGAATCCTGGCTCTGGCAAGCGGGCGTCGGCGTCGCCGCCAGCTTCGCCGCGACCTGGATCCTCTACCGACTGCTGGTGCGCCGACTCGAGCGCTGAGCACGAGGGGCCCGAGTGTGCAAGACTCTCCGCACTCGCCCCGAGCACGCAGGAACCCACGATGAACTACCTCGAAGCCGTCCGAATCGAAGTCAAACGGGACATGTTTCTTCGGATGCTACAGCGCCAATTTGGCGAGCTGGATGAGGCGACAACCGATCGGGTCTCGTCTGCCTCCGAGCCGCAGGTCGAGGAATGGTTCGCCAAGTTCTTCGATGCCGAGGAACTCGGGGACATCCTCGAACGCTGAGACATCAAAAGCGCAGCGTCACCGACCCCCCACCCAGCCGCACGCCGTAGTCGAGCTCGATACGACGCCGGCGAAGGGCATGAAGGTCGACCTTGTTGAAGTACAGACCCAAGCCGGTCGCTAGCACTCCGATGGCACCGACCGGCAAGGCGATCGCGGTAGTGAAGATCATCCCGTAGGGTTCTCGGAAGTTGCAGTCCCACTGGGCGCCGGGGCACCAGCGCTCCTGCACGGGCATCGAACCGACCCACAAAAAGCCCACCCCCGTCGCCAAGGTCGCCCCGAAGAGGCCGGCGCCCACCCAAAGTCCCTTTCGCCGTCGCTCCAGCCGAGCGATGTTGCCGTCGACCGCGTCCGCGCCCCAGTGGGCGTAATAGTCCTTCGCCGACAAGCGCCGCACCGAGGGCCCGGGGAGCGATGGCGGCGCGAGCAAGGTCGCGGTCAGCAGTGAGGCCAGCACGAGGGGGCAGTCCCCGCCGGGAAGCTCTGGATCACCAAGGGCTCAAAAGCGCAGCTTCACGGTCCCACTGACGAGGAGGACCCCGTAGTCGAGCTCGACACGGCGCTCTTGCAAGTCCCGCAAGCGCCGACGGTTGGTCCGGAGCCCCAAACTGGTTCCGAGCACCCCGAGAACGCCGATTGGAAGCGCGAGGCCAGCCGTGAACACCAAAGGGTAGGACGCGTGTACCGAGCTGCAGTAGTCGGGATCCGGACACCACGACCCGCCGCGCGCCGGCATCGCAATACGCAGCGTTGCGCCCAAGCCCACGCCCAGGCTCGCACCGAAGATCCCCGTCCAGATCCACAGCCGCTTGCGCCGCCACTCCAAGAGTTCGGTGGCCGCGCGGGTCTGCTCGAGGTCGAAGCGGCGGATGTGGTCGGAGCTCAGTCGCGGCAGCACCGGCGCGTTGTCGGCCGGCGGCGGCGCGAGCAGGGTCGCAGCGAGGATCGGCGCCAGCACGGGGAGGTTGTCCCCGCGGGCGCGCCTTGGATCAGTCCGAGTCCCCTACTCCAGCCGCTTGCGCAACCGCGCCGCCGACGGATCCCCCGTCAGCCGTGCCGCCTCGCGGTACACGACCCCCAGCTCCCGGACGCTACGCAGCTCGCCTTCCGGGCTGCGGCCCAGGAGGCGGACGCGGCGCATGCGGTGGTCGTCGATGGCGCGGCCGGTGAGCAAGGTGGCGACTTCGCGGGGGCGCACGGTGGCGCCGTCTTGCGTGGAGTCGAGGCGGAAGAGCAGCTCGCTGCGCTCGGGGTCGAAGCGCAGCTGCGAGAGCTGGGGCTTCGCGTCGATCACGATGGTCTCTTCGGCTGGGGCCACCGGTCCGCGGCGTTTCCCGCGCGACTTCTTTTTGCGCTTTTTGGGCTTGCGCGTGCGGGACACCGGCCAGCTCTCTTCGCTCGTCAGGTCGCGCAGGCGGGCTTCGAGCTCTTCGGGCCCGGACTCGACCGCGATCGCATAGTCGGCGCCCGACACCAGCTCCCCGAGTTTTTTCTCGCCGCCTTCCAGCAGGCGCACCGCCATCACGCGGACCCCGGGCGGGGCGCAGCGACGCAAGCGCTCGCACAGCGCTTCGCCGAGTTCGGCGCGCTCTTCGAGCGAGAGTTCTTGGGCCATGTCCCGGACCGACTCCGGCAAGATCACGTCCACGTCCGCCGCTTCTTCTTGCGCCGACATGCCCAGCGCAAGCGCGGGACCAAAGGTCATGCGCGGCTGCGGGTTGAAGCCGCGCGAGAAGGCCAGCTCCACGCCCGCGCGTCGGAACATGCGCGGGAAGATGCGGACCAAGTCCAGGTGGGACAAGAAGGCCGCCGTCCCCTCTTTGGCGAAGAAGATGCGCGCGCGGCTGTAGGGTGCCTCGGCGTTCTCTTTGAACGCGCTGTTCGCCGACAGCTCCGAGCGGGCCAGGCTGCCTTTGAGGCGCGAGAGCGGGATGAGCTCGGGGCTGGCCTCGGTCTCGGCCTCGGCCTCGGCCTCGCTGCGGGCTTCGGCCGCCACGCGGCGCTCCGCCACTTCGTCGAGGGTGCGCAGCGCGTCGATGCGCTCGCTTCGCATCTCGGAGAGGTCGCAAGCGACGCCGCAGTCGTAGCAGACCAGGCGTTTTTTCTCGGCCTCGGCCGCGTCGATGTTCGTGTGGTGAACCTTCGCGCCGGCCGGCTTGCCGCAGGGGGGCGACACGCGACCTTTGACCGCTTTTTTGTACTCGCTTTCGAGGAAGTCGGGCTCCATCCCCATGTCGAGGTGGGTCCATGGCAGCGGCACGCCCAGCGGCAAGGTGCGCGTGTAGAGGTTGGGGTCGATGTCGTGGGCTTCCAGGGCGTCGAGCCAGCGCTCAAAGCTGAAGACCTCTCGCCAGCCGTCGAAGCGCGCGCCGGCTTTGTAGGCGTCGAGGATCACCGCGCCCAGGCGGCGGTCCCCGCGAGCGAAGATGCACTCGAGCCAGCTGTCGCGGACCTCGTGGGTCTTGAGGGCCACGTCGGCTTCGCGGGCCATGCCCTTGAGCATGCGGATCTTGGTCTCGAGGTCCTCCATCGAGTCCATCGCCGCCCACTGAAAGGGCGTGTGCGGCTTGGGCACGTGCTGGGAGACCGAGACCGTGATCTTGGGCGGGCGCGGCAGCTTCATGCTGCGGGCCAGCTCGCGGACCTTGCGGCCCGTCTCCACGATGCCGGCCACATCCGCATCGGTCTCGGTGGGCAGGCCCATGATGAAGTACATCTTCATGCGGTCCATGCCGCGCTCGAAGATGCGGCGCGCCGAGGTCAAGATGTCCTCGTCCGAGACGTTCTTGTTGATGACGTCTCGCATGCGCTGGGTGCCGGCCTCCGGGGCGAAGGTCAGGCCGTCGATGCCCACGCGCTGAATCTCGTCGAGCATGTCCTCGTTGAGGCCGTAGGCGCGCAAGCTGGCGATGCCCAGCGCGACCTTGCGCTTGGCCAGCTCGGGGACGAGCTGCTTGATCAGCGGATCGATGCAGCTGACGTCGGCCGTGCTCAAGGCGGTCAAGCTGGTCTCGTCGAAGCCGGCCGCGTCGGTGCCCTCGAGCACCGCGTCGATGATGTCCTCGGGCTTTCGCTCGCGGACCGGGCGATAGATCATGCCCGCTTGGCAAAAGCGGCAGCCCTCGGTGCAGCCGCGCGTGATCTCAACCGAGGCCCGATCGAAGATGGCCTCGGCGTAGGGGATCGGAAAGCGCGTCGGAAAGGGATAGGGATCGAGGTCGCGGACGAAGACCCGCTCGACCCGCTCCGGGGCCTTCGCGGCGATGCCCGCCGCGCTGCGGCCCGTCACGACTTGCAAGCCCGTGCGCGGCTCGATCTCGACGGCGTAAAAGCTGGGCACGTAAAAGCCCGGGCGCTGCGCGACGGCGGCGAGGATCTCGGCGCGCGGGCGGCCCTCGGCGCGCATGCG
>JAUIJR010000412.1 GCA_030431075.1 Polyangia bacterium
GCCGCAGTGAGGGCGATGGCGCCAATCGGCTGCTCAAGGATCTGCCGGAGCGCCGGATCGTGCGCTGGTTCGCACCCGCGACTTGGTTGGCCGTCCAAAAAGCCGAGCTGCACCTGCGACGCGGGGACGCCCGCGCGGCCGCGATGGCGCTGGCCGAGGCGCGTCAACAAAACGCGCTCGGACGCAGCCGCCCCGAACTCGGCTCGGCCGAGGTCGAAGCTCATCTGCGCGCGAACGATCGCAAGCCAGCGCTCGCCTTGCTCGAAGAGATGAAAGAGGTCGCCAAGCTGCGAGCTTTCGACCAGATGAACTTTGGCGTGGTCGTCCTCTCCGAAGGCGGGCGGAACGAAGAGGCGCGCGAGGCCTTGGAGACGGCGCGCGATGGACTCGGAGATCTTCCCCGCTTGTGGGCCGGCTTGGCCTCGGCGCGCGCGCGGACCGGCGATGCCGCCGGCGCCCGCGAGGCGCTCGAGCGGGCCGAGTCGCTGGTGAGCGAAGACCCGGACCTGACGGCCGACGACCTGATCCGCCGGGCAAAAAAGGACCTGCGAGGGCTCGAGAACAAGGAGCCCCGCCGCGGCAAGAACAAAAAGAAGCGCAAGAAGGGCTCGCGCAGCGATCGCAAGAAGGAGCGCGAGCGGGCCCAAGCCGAGGCGCCTGCTTCCGAAGAGAAGAGCGAGTCGGCCGAGGCGGACGACAAAGTCGCCGAAGACACCTCGAAAGACGCGGCCTCGCGCAAGGGTCCGCGTCGCGGAAGCAAGAAGGCTCGCAAAGCCGCGCGCCGCGAGGAGCGAAAGAAGCAGCAGGCGGCCGAACGCGAAGCGCGGCGCCTCGAAGAGCAGCGGCGCAAGGCCGAAGAAGAGCAGGCGCGGGCCCGTGAGCTCGAAGAGGCGGTCGAAGCGGATCGTCGTCGCCGAGAAGCCGAAGCGGCAGCACCGACCCCGTCGCCCGCAACGCCCAGCGCAGCTCCGCCCAAAACCGCGGCTGCGGCCAAGGCTCCCTTGTTCGCGCCACCCCCTTCGAAGGCGATGACGCCCGCGCCGGTGGCGACGCCGACCCCCGCGCCGGTGGCCGCCAAGCCGACGCCCGCGCCGGTGGCCGCCAAGCCGACGCCGACGCCGGTAGCGAAGCCGACGCCCGTGGCCACGAAGCCAACGCCCGCGCCGGTGGCGAAGCCAACGCCCGCGCCCGCCGCGAAGCCGACGCCCGCGCCCGCGGCACCCCCGGCGCCCTCGCTCGATGATCTTTTTGCGCCGAGCGGACCGTCGGCGCCGGCGGGAGGGGCCCCGGCCGCGCCCTCGATCCCCGCGCCGCCCAAGCTGGGCGCGCCGCCGGTCGTGCCGCCGCCTCCCGTCGCCGCGTCCAAGCCGGGCAGCGCGTCGGTGCCGGATGCGTGGGCGGATCTCTTCGACACGCCCCCCACGCCCTCGAAGCCGGCCGACAAGCCCAAGCCCTGAAGCGGCGCTCCAACGAAAAAGCGCGCCCCTCGGGACGCGCTTTTTTTGTGGGCGGCGTTGGCTCAGCCCAGCGGGTCGTCGTTGTCGCCGAGCTTGATCGAGCGACCGTCCTCGCGCGGGTTTTTCTTGGTGGTCGGGTACGAGCCGCTGCGACCGCCACTACCACCGGTGCGGCGCTTCTTTTGCTCGACCTCTGCTCCAGGCAGGCGATCGACTTCTTGTCCCTTGGCGGTCTTGAGGTCCTCGGTGTCCTCGGGCACAGCCACGGCCTGGATGACCTTTTCTTCGGCCGGGACGGCGGCGGCCTCGGCGGCCTCGGCGTCCTTGGCCTTTTGCTGGCCCTGCCACCAAAAGAAACCGCCCGCGCCTGCACCGAGCAAGAGCACCAGCACGATCCATTTTCCGGCGCCGCCTTTGGGTTTGTAGTCACCGACGTCGGCGTAGCTGTCGGCGAAGCCGGAGGCCGCAAAGGCGTCACCGACCGCGGCTGCCGGAGCGGCCGCTGCCGCCGGAGCACCAAAGGGGTTGTCTTCGAAGGCGGGCTCGGGCTCGGGCTCGGGCTCGGGCGCCGGGGCGGGCGCGGCGGCCACGGGCGCGGCGGCGAGCTCTTCTTCCTCTTCCTCCTCGTCTTCGGCCACGTTTTCGAGTTGGCCGTAGAGCTCGGCGATCTCCGCGTCGAGTCGGGCGATCTCGTTGAGATCTCCGTCGTCCGAGGCGGCCAGCGCTTCGCGCGTGCCCTCGAGTTCTTCGAGACGGGCCAAGGAGGCCTCGATCCATTCTTGCGAGCCGATTTCTGCCATCGATCCTCAGGGTCGCGGGGCGACTTGCGGCGAATGATACACGCGCCGTCCTGGGTCCAAAAGAGGCCCGCGTTCGCGTTGGCGACCAGGCGGACTACGCGCGAGTCCGCCCGAGGTTCTTTGCCCGAGATCCGGGCGGGTTGCGTGCCGCGGATGGGACGGATCTCGAGAACCGCGCACGAAAAAAGGGCCCGCCAAAGCGCGCCCTTTTCGCTGACCGAGGCCGAAAGCGCTCTTAGTGGCGCTTACTGCCCTTTGCGGAGCTCGGTGAGCACCTGTTTGGCCAGGGCCTTGAGCGTGTCGAAGACGCCCTCGCCCGTGACCGCGCAAGCTTCGTAGTCCGGCACGCCGGTCGGATTGAGCACCTCGCGCAGCTCCTCGACGGGCACCGCGTTCGGCAGGTCGCGCTTGTTGTACTGCACGACGTAGGGGAGCTTGTCGAGCTCGTAGCCCTGCTCTTGCAAGTTGAAGCGCAGGTTGTCGAGGCTCTCGATGTTCGCCTCCATGCGCTCGAGCTGCGAGTCGGCGACGAAGCAGACTCCGTCGACGCCCTTCAAGATCAGCTTGCGGCTCGCGTCGTAGAAGACCTGGCCGGGCACGGTGTAGAGGTGGAAGCGGGTCTTGAAGCCGCGAATCTCGCCGAGGCTGAGCGGCAAGAAGTCGAAGAACAAAGTCCGCTCCGTCTCGGTGGCGAGGGAGATCATCTTCCCTTTCGCGTCGGGACGGGTCTTGTTGTAGATGAACTGCAGGTTGGTGGTTTTTCCACACAGACCCGGCCCGTAGTAGACGAGCTTGCAGTTGATCTCGCGCGCGCTGTAGTTGATGAAGGACACGAAGCGAAGGCCCTACTGGGTCGAGGTCGAGGCGTTGCCGGAACTCGACGTCTAGTCGTTGAAGAGGTTGTCGATGTCCGCGTCCGTGATCTCGGCGAAGAGGTCGGGTTGCGGGGTCGAGGCCTGTTTGACGGCGAGGCGATCGAAGACGTCCGAGAGCGCCTCGGAGGCTTTCTTCACGCGAAGTCGCACCAAACCGTGGGTGGTTCCCTTGTCGAAGAGGACCACCAAGATGATGCGGCGCGCCACCAAGGTCATGTGGACGGAGATGTCCTTGCCTTCGTGGAACTGCCCCGTGAACTCCTCTTCTTCGATGAGCTTGGCGATGCCGCCCGTCGCGGCGACGTTGCCGGCGACCAGAGAACTCAGCGAGGTCGTGTCCAGATCGCTGCCGGCCCCGGCGTTCGCGATCATCTGACCGTTCTTGTCGACGATGAGGATCGTCCGCGCGCGCGAGTCCTGCTGAAGCTGGTCGGCGATCTCTTGGATCTCCGAGAGCTCCTCTTCGTACATCACCATCTGGGCATTGAGCATGTTCGGATGGGCTCCTGCGAAACGAGTCCGAGGCCGAGGGAGGCTCTCGACGCGTTCGGGTGGTGACGAAGCTAACAAAGTGGAGCGGGCAAGTCCACGGCCCAAGCCCCGAAAGGAAGGGGGCAAAAATCCCCGAATTGTGGGTTGTGGCTGGCCTTGGTGGGCTCGCCACCCCTCACAGGCGGCGCCGGTCCTCGAGGGCCCGGTGAAGCGTCGTCATGTCGGCGTACTCGAGCTCGCCGCCGACGGCCACGCCCGAGGCGATGCGACTGACCGGAATCTCGAGGGGGGCGAGCAGCTTGGCGATGTAGAGCGCCGTGGCGTCCCCCTCGACATTCGGGCTCGTGGCGACGATCACCTCGCGCACGGGCTCGTCGCCGCCGTGCAAGCGGGGCAAGAGGTTCGCCAGACGCAGCTGCGAGGGTCCGACCCCGGCCAGGGGGTCCAAGACGCCGTGCAAGACGTGGTAGAGCCCGCGATACGCGCCCGTCCGCTCCAAGGCCATGCGGTCTTGAGGCTGGGCGATCACGCAGATCGTCGAGCGGTCGCGGCGGGCGTCCTGGCAGCGCTCGCAGCGGGTCGCCGAAGCGAGGTCATTGCACAGCTCGCACAAGCGAAGCTCGTCGCGGACGGCCAAGATCGCCTCGCTGAGAGCCTCGACGTACTCGCCCTCGCTGCGCACGACGGCCAAAGCCAGGCGCAGTGCCGACTTCTCTCCGATCCCCGGCAAGCGCGCCAACAGGCCGGTCAAGCGGGCGAGGGGATCGAGGCGCGCGTCCTTGTCGGCCGCCATCTCAGCCGCCGCCAAAAAGTCCGCCGAGGCCACCGGGCGGCATCATACCGGGCGGCATCATTCCGCCGAGCTGCGACCCCGCCAGCTCCTTCGAGCGCTCGAGGGCGTTGTTGAAGGCGGCGACGATGAGGTCTTGAAGCATCTCTTTGTCCTCGCCGACGACGGCGTCGTCGATCACGACCGCGGTCACCCGCTGATCGCCGGACATCGTGACCTTGACCATCCCGGCCCCTGCGGAGCCTTCGACGCTCTGCTCGGCCAGCTTGGCCTGCATCTCTTGGACTTGCTGTTGCAGCTGCTGGGCCTGCTGCATGAGGGCGCCCAGGTCGAACTCGGTCATGGCCGGACCATAGCGCACCGGGGCGCTTCGGGGAGCGTCGGGGCGCGCTACGCCCGCGGCGGCTCGACTCAAGAGCGAGGCGCGGGTTCGAG
>JAUIJR010000413.1 GCA_030431075.1 Polyangia bacterium
CCCCAGCTTCTTTCGCCTGCCTTTGGCCCCTTGGTCGGAGCCCGGGGCCTGGGCGGGGGCCGAGTCGGTGATCTTGGGCGTGCCCTGGGACGGCGGCACGAGCTACCGCCCGGGCGCTCGCTTCGCCCCCTACGAGGTCCGCAGCCAAAGCGCGGCGATGACTTCGGTGCACCCGGGCACGCGACGCGAGGTCTTCGACCTTGTCCCGAGCTTCGACGCGGGCAACGTGCCGCTCTCACCTTTCGACGCGGGGGCCATGCGCGAGTCGGTGGAACAAGTCGTCGGTCTGTGCGCGGCGAATGTCCCCTCGGTCTTCGTGGTGGGCGGCGACCACTCGGTGACCCTACCGGCCCTGCGCGCGATGCATCGACGCCACGGGCCGATGGCCTTGGTGCACATCGACGCGCACTTCGACACCTCGAGCCCCGAGCTGTGGGGCGAGAAGTACCACCACGGCACCATCGTGCGCTGCGCCTACGAAGAGGGCCTGCTGGCCGAAGAAGGCCTGGCCCAAGTCGGCCTGCGCGCGCCCATGAAGTCGGCCGACGAAGACGCCCTGAGCGTCGAAGCCGGCGCCATGATGCTGCGCGCCAGCAAGTTCGAACGCGAGGGCGCTTGGACCCTGGGCCGCCGCGTCCGCGAGTTCATCGGCGATCGACCCGCCTACATCAGCGTGGACGTCGACGCCGTCGACCCGGCCTTTGCCCCCGGCACGGGAACCCCGGTGCCCGGCGGCCTGAGCTCGCGCGAGCTTTCGGTGTTCTTGCAGGCGCTGGCCGGCCTGCAGATCGTCGGCGGCGACGTGGTGGAGATTTCCCCGCCGCTGGACCAAGGCGGCGCCACCAGCTTGCTCGGCGCGCACCTCTTGTTCGAGCTCTTGTCCCTGCGCGCAGAGTTTTTGGCCCAGTAGGGCAGGGGGGCGGCGGCACGAGCCACCGGCCAAGCCCCCGCCGACGTGGTAGATCGAGCAGGTGCGCGCCGCCCTGATCGCCACCGCGACTTTGGCCCTGAGCTTGGCCTTTGCCTGCACGCGCCCCAACCAAACGCGGAGCTCGGCGCCCGTCATCAGCGCCCTCGATGGGGGCACACCCGGTGGTGGCCGCTTGTCGGTGTTGGTGGTCGACGAAAAAGACCAGCCCATCCAAGGCGCCGAGGTCTGGATCTTCTGCGCCGCCGATCCGCCCGGAACCGAGAGCTGCGGCGGCGTGGCCGGCCCCATCTACACCTCGGCCAACGGCAACGCGGCCATGTACAACCTGCCGCGCGGCCTCTACACGGTGAAGATCGGCTCGCGGGACCGCAGCTTGGAGTGGACGGTCTCGATGTCCGAAGGCGGCAGCGCCGGGAACACGATCGTTTTCGACTTCACCAAGCCCCCAACTACAGGCTAGGGGGACGGCTAGGCACAGGCGGGTCCTCCTTGCGCCCCAGGCGCGAGGCCCTGGGGCCGGGCTACATTTCGGCTCGCATCTGCCGCCGAGTTTCGGTAGTTCAGCCGCGATGTCCAACGAAGAGAAGGCACACGGACGCAAGGGCTTTTCGACCAAAGAGCTCATCGCCGACAAGTTCATCGACTTCGTGTTGATCTTCGTGGGCCTGTACGCCGCGACGGCGCTGGCTCGCTTTCAAGACGAGAACCGGGCCAAAGACGAGTACGTGTCGCTGCTCAAGGACTTCAAGCGCGAGCTGACGGCGAACCTCGAGCAAGAAGAGTCGATCGTCAAGGACCTCGGGGAGATCGAGGTCACCGAGCCGGGCAAGAACCTGGGCCCGATCACCAATGTCTTCGAGGCCTACTTCGCGGAGCTCGAGAAGGACGAGCACGTGGTGCACTGCCTGCACGTCGAGTTCGCGGCCGAGGTCGAGGGCGGGCATGCGGCCGAGGGCAAAGAGGTCGAGGGCTGCCACGAGGTGTACGCGAAGTTCGAGGGCTCCCACGGCCACGGCGAAAAGCACTTCGACTTCAAGCCGGCCGTCCTCACGCCCTTTTATCGCTACGAGGTGTGGGAGCTGTACTTGGTCAGCGGGGTCCGGAACTTCCGCAACAAGGAGCTCGCGGTGCACCTCGGCGAGATCTACAACAACGCGCGCTTGGTCGAGAAGATGGTCGCGGACATCGAGACGACCTACAACGACGCCTTCATGAGCCAGGTCGGTCGCAGCGCCGCCACCGACATGGAGCTGGCCGAAGTGGTCCACGACGAAGAGACCCAACACGGCCTCTCGGCCCAAGACCAAGAGATCCTCATCCAGATCTCCCACGACGTCAAAGACGAGCACTTCGCCGCCATCGAGGCCCAAAGCGTCCTCTCGCTCAAGGTCGAGCGCATGAAGAAGACGGTGTTGCTGCTGCGCTCCGAGATCGAAGCCGTCAACGCGGCCCTCGACGAAGAGATTGCCCGCTACTGATCCCGCGCGCGGCCTGACCCCCCAGACCTGGCCGGCTCGCGGTCACCCAAGGCCCTTCGGGTGCGTTGACCCCCCGAAGTTGGCCGGCTGACGGTCAGGTCGGGCGACTCAGTTGCCGCCTTCGCCAAAGTCCAGCTCGAGCGCGGGGCAGGCTTCGGCCAAAGCCTGGGATTCTTCGCGGCAGACCTCGCTCATGCTCGGGTCGGCGGCGTAGTCGAGCACGGCCTCGCAGCTCGAGGCCCCGAGGCAGCCGATGAGCGACTCGTAGGCGAGGGCGCACCCCTCGGACATCGACTCGGCCTCGTCGACCTTGCTGCTGCAGGTATCCGTGCACCGCTGGACGCTCGACTCGTCGATGTCCACCCCCGGCTCGCACGCCGGCGAGGCACAAAGGTAGTCGCAGTCGCGGCGCAATGCCTCGGCCCGCGACTCGGACTCGGCGCAGGCGAGGACCAGGCAGGCGGAGAGGGCGAGGCGAGGTCTACGCTTCATCGTCCTCGAACTCGTCGCCGGCGCAGTCGCAGGGGAAGCCCTGTTCGGCGTTGCATTGCGACCATGGGTCGCCCTCGATCGTGGGCCCGCAGTCAGGCATCAGGGCAACCGTGGTTTGCGAACCGTCGGTGCGCGACCACAAACGCAATGACGAGCTCGGGCAACTCTGGAAGCAGCCGAAGTTGATCGCTAACACGGGCAGGCACTCGCCACCGACGACCCCCGGACAGGCATCGTCCTCGTACACCCGGGTCTCCAGCCACTCGCAGGTGATGCCCCCCTCAGCGTTGTCCGGCGGCACCTCGTTCGCGCAGTCGCCTCGCGTCTGGAACTGAGCGCAGTACAGATCCGGCTCCTTGGGCCCGCCGCTGCCGTCCGTCCCACACGCTGCAGCCCATCCGAGTACGGCGAGGCAGGCGGTGAGGGCGAGGCGCGGCATGGAGTGAGCATCGCACACTGTCCTCGACCAAGCTTGGTAGATCAGGCGATTCGAACTCGCCTACCACGGGGTCAGCATCACCCTTCTAAACTTCCCTGATCGGGTGCATACCCAACAGCCAGAGGACATGGGGTCCATGTCGATAAGGCCAAAAAGAAGCCACCGAGGCAACGAAGCTTCAGCGACGAGTACACTTTGATGGCTCCAACTTTGGATCCGACGCTGCACTGCGTCACACCTACCTTGTCCCCCGAGAGCTTCAGCTCCATGAGCGCATGCGCAACTTTGTCGTACTGTCCCAAATAGTCTTGGCCGCCTGCGCGGCCCCGGACGGGCCTGGCGACGATGAAGGCGAACCGAGGTTCGTCCAGGTTGTCGCCGGGCGGGCTCAGTCAGCTGCGGTTTCAGCGGACGGGACGCTTCACATATGGGGATCGGGCGCATGGGGTGTCAGAGGTGACGGGCGAACAGGCATGTGCGGGGAGGCGGGCTCCGACTTCTGTGCCCGCGGCGAGTACTGCTGTCTTGGTGATGCCGAGTCAGTCATGTCTAGCGCCGTCGTCCCCGAGCTGGGGCCGGTCGATCGAGTGGCGATGGGGTGGAATCACACCTGTGCATTTTTCCGCGACTCGACGCTGATGCAGTGCTGGGGCGAGGGGCCTCTGGGCGTGCTGGGTATGGCGGCCGGCCGCGTGGGGGACGACGAGTTCGCCGGAGCTGGCCCGATCATCGACTGGGGGGCTCAACCACGCGGTGTTGCTGCCGGGGCCGCTCACACCTGCGTGCTCCTCGACGAGAACGCCCTCCACTGTTTCGGTCGCAACGACTCGGGGCAACTCGGCTTTGGTGATACCCAGACTCGCGGCGACGGGGATGGGAGTGATCTGTCGGTCTCCGTGGACGTTGGGTTCGACGTCGAAGCCGTTTGGGCCGGTTGGTACAACACCTGCGCGCGCTCAGACGCGGGGAAGCTGAAGTGTTGGGGAGACAACCTCGCGCAACAAGCCGCTCCTTCGTCGCTCGAGCTGGCTGTGGGCGATGACGAGTTACTCTCGGCGGTGCCGAACTTGGACTTTGGATCGTGGGGCGAGCCTCGACATGTGGCCATCGCCGAGGGACTCATTTGTGCGCTGGACGCCGAAGGCGCGGTTCGGTGCTGGGGTGATCCTGCGAGGGACGGAGTCCCAGGCGACGAGTTCAATGGTGGGCCGGCCGGCTTAGACGTGGCCCTGCCAGCTCCGGCGCAGACCGTCGCGGTAGGCACCCTCGAAGCGTTCGCTGCGCTCGAAGATGGTCGCATCGCGCGCTGGGGAAGCGAAGATGAGGGTCCCTCGCTTTTCGCACCGCCTGCAGGGGTCGTTGAGCTGGTGACGGAGGACCTCCATGCGTGCGCCTTACTCGATGACGGCAAGGTCTACTGCTGGGGTCTCGGCGCTGATGGACGACTCGGCTACGGCGACACCGACGAGCGAGAGCCGTCGGATCCTTCGTTTGTGTGGGAGCCGGT
>JAUIJR010000414.1 GCA_030431075.1 Polyangia bacterium
CCGCGCCGCGTACACCCGCGCGTCGGGCCACGCCTTGCGCGAGAACCCGCGTCGCGCCTTGCAGATCAAGCTGCGCGCGGCCGAGCTCGGGGCCCAGGGCAAAGTGGAGCGCGCCGCCGCGGTCGCCCGCTACTTCTCCCTTTTCGACCCGGTCACGCCTCCTTGGGTCACGCGAATCCGCTCGGGTGCGATCGCGGTCGAGTTGGGACAAAGCGAAGGACTGTCGGCCCTCGGCCATTACCTCGCGGCCTTGCAACTGAGCCAAGCCGGGCTCGTCCGCGAAGCTCGCCCGCACATCGAAATGACGATCGGCCCCCGGCCCGACGCGCCGGATCTATGGACGCCCGAGCTGCGGCGCGCGGCCGGCTTTTTGCTGGTCGAGTTGCGCATGCGCCAAGGGGACGACCCGGGGGCGCGGCGCGCCTTGTCGGTACTCGAAGAGCTCGCCGGTGAGCACGCCGGCTACCGCCTTCGCGTCGAACAGTGGCGCGCCCGTCTCGACGACTGGACCGAGCTCTCGGGCCCGGTGGGCCAGCCCGTGACTAAAAGCCCCGAGTGATCAGCCAGCTGCCGTCCTCTTGGCGCAGCATCTCGAACTCGGCGTAGTCCTGCTTGAGTCGGCAGTCGGGGCGCTCGCGGGGCGCACCGCCCGTGTCGAGCAGAGGGCGCAAACAAAAGCTCGCGTCCACCCACACGCGGGCGACGGCGCGGTCGCCCGAGACGTGCACCTCGACGTAGTCCATGGCGAAGCGCAGCGACTCGAGCTGTCCGAGCCGGCGTTGGAGCATCGGCGCGAGATCGGAGTAGACGATGTCGTCGCTCGGATCGTCGGTGCCGCCGTGGTCGCTGTAGGTCTTGTCGGCCGTCGCCAAGACACCGGCCGGGTCGCGCTCGACGAAGGCCGAGCGATAGCGTTCGAGGGTGTCCAAGATGGCCCGGCTGTCTTCGGTGTCGGGGATGTCGGTGCCGGGAATCGTGGGCACCGACTTGCACGCGCTCGCGCCGACGCTGCCGACGAAGAGCAACGAGGCGGCGAGGCAGAGACGACGAAGTCGCGAGTAGCTGAAGCCAGGCATCGGGCGCGCCGACCCTACTGCAAGGGGCCCGCCAGGGCCAAAGGGGGAAAAATCGTGCGATCTTGGTGCCTTGCTGGCCTGCCCGGCCGCGCGCAATCGCCCTGAATTGACAAAATGGCACGTAGCGGTCCACGCGCAGGCCAATGCGTCGGGCCGCCGCGATGCCAACGCGGCCACCGCGGCGGGCCTTATGTATCATTCCCCGGCATGGCCGAGGCGCGACTGCACCCCCGCCTCCGACTCAACGTGCGCGCCGATGTCATCGGCAGCGAGGTTCTGCTCGGACGCGAAGTGGCGGATATCAGCTTGGGTGGGATCCGATTTTTGGGCCCAGGTTGGGAGGCGGTCGGCGCCAAGTTGGAGCTGGTGCTCACCTTCGTCGACAGCGGTGAGGCGAGCGTGCACATCGTCGGTGAGGTCGTTCGCAGCGGGGACCGGGACATGGGGATCCGCTTTTTCGAGCCGAGCGACGAGCAAAAGTGGGCGCTGCGCAAGTACGTGCGCAAACAAGGCTAGAGGCACGGGCGGCCTCGCCCTGCGTTGGAGGGATCGGTAGATGGCGGACGCAAGGCAACCCAGTCCGCAGCTCGGTGCGCAGCAGCGTCGATGGGTCGAACAGGCCCTGCCCCGCGTGCGGCCCTTGGCCTTGCACATGGCCCGCAACTTGCCGAGCTGGAGCCCCGAAGAGCTGCAGAGCATCGGCAACGAGGCCCTGGTGCGTGCGGCCTTGCGCTACGACCCCGAAAGCGGCGTCCCCTTTGCCCGCTACGCCCACTACCGCATGCGTGGCGCGATGATCGATGCGACGCGAAGCCGACACCGCGCGGGTCGCCAGGCCAATCGCGCTCGCCGGGCCCTCGAGAGCACGCAAGCCCTGCTCGAAGAGGCCTCGCAAAGTGGCGCCCCCGAGCGGGCCAGCTTGGCCGAGCGTGTGGCGGCGGCCAAAGCCCTCGTCGAAAAGACGACCGCAGCCGCGATGCTCAGCCGCGCGCGAGATGCCGAGGTCGAAAAGGTCGCCGACGGAGGGACGCCCGACGCCGAGGACCTGCTGCTCGGGAGCGAGACGCGACAGCGCGTCCGTGCCTTGGTCGCAGGGCTCGACCCGGACGCCCGCATGTTGGTCCAGGCCATCTACTTCGACGGGCGCACGATGCAGAGCGTCGCCGACGAGATCGGCAAGAGCCTCGCCACCGTATCGCGCCGTCACTCCAAACTCCTCGGCGTCTTGGCGGCGCGCATGAGGGCAGATCCGTGACGGCCGAGCGAAGGCGTGTCGGCGTGGGGGCGGCCCTGCTCTTCGTCGCGTGCGGGCCGGCCCCGAGTCGCACGCCCGAGCGACCGGTGGCCGACAAGGCGCGCATCTACGGCGACCCGGCGCTGGTCCCCACGCGCGCCGGTGAGGCCGCGCGGGCCGAGGTCGCCGCGGCCGGTGAGCTCGAGCGCCTCTTGCACGAGGCCGGCTTTGCCGACCTGCGGGTGACGCTCGAGCGTCCCCGGTCGGGGGACGCCGCCCCACCCCGCGCCGCCATCGTCGCTACACGCCCCCCCGATCTGATCGAGGCCGAGCTCGCAGTCCGTCGCCTCGCCTCCGTCAGCTTTGGGCCAGAGGTCGAGCTCGAGATTCTCCTGCGCGATCCGAAAGACGCGGGCCCCCGACGACCGGGCACCGATCCCTTGTTGTGGCTGGCCTTGCTCGGCTTCGGCGCGAGCGCGGGCATCGCCATCGATCGCTGGCGCAGCCGCCCCGCGTCGGGAGCGAGGCCTCCCGTCAAGCCGACTCGTTGAGGGCTGCGCTCGGGCCTTGGCTCTCGCCCGGCCGTGGGGTCTCGGCCCCACACACCGTGCACAGCGCGGGCTGTCGCCAGTAGCGCAAGGCCGCCCCGGCCCCAAAGACGTACAGCGCGAACAAGGGGATCATGACGAAGAAGTCGGATCCGATGATCGGCAAAAAGGGCAGATAGACGGCCCCGGCCGCGAACCAGATGAGGGCGATGCGCCTCATCTTCGGCTCCTCGTATTCGGCCTCGACCGTCGTCTCGCAGCGAAGGCACCAGCGCTCCATCGACGCCAAGGTAGCAAGCCCTGGCCCGCGCGACAGGGGGTCGAAGGCGCCAAAGTCCTGGCCGGCCGCGTCGCTTTGGCTCCCCGGAGCCGGAGCGATCGCCGCTTGGGCCTTCTGGGCACTTGGGCTATTCAGTCCGGGCGATGGCCACCCCGGTCGAGCTGAGCGCGCAAGAGCGCGTCGCGTCGCGCCGACTCATCGTCGCCAAGACCGCCGGCAACCTGGGTGACGTCCTCGCCAACGCGAAGACGACCCTGACCTGGCTCATGGATGGCCTGGGCGCGGCGCCGTGGATGACGGGCCTACTGGTCCCCATCCGCGAGAGCGGCTCCATGCTGCCGCAGCTGTGGATGGCCGCGCTCGTCCAACGCTTCACCCGACGCAAGTGGGCCGCCTTGTGGGGTGCTTTGGGTCAAGCCATCGCGTGCTTGGCCATCGCCGCCGCGGCCTGGTGGCTCCCCGCGAACGCGGCCGGCATCGCCGTGTTGGTCGCCTTGGCCGTGTTCGCGCTCGCACGCGCCTCGTCTTCGATTTCGAGCAAGGATCTGCTGGCGCGGGCGATCCCCAAAGGCGCGCGCGGTCGGATCGGAGGGCTGGCCAGCAGCATCGCGGGAGTGCTCGGCGCGCTCGCCAGCTTGGCCGCGATCACAATGGGTCGGGCTTCGGTCCCCGACTGGGCCTTCGCGCTGATCGTCGCCGTGGCCGGCTTCACCTTCGCCCTTTCGGGGCTCGCCTTTCTCGCCGTGCACGAGCCCGTCGAGGAGGAGCCGCCCTCCGCCCCCCGCGAGCGCGCCAGCTTGCGGCTGTTGTGGCGCGACGAGACTCTGCGGCGCTTCGTGCTCGCGCGTGGGCTCTTGCTCGGCTCGGCCCTCGGCGCTCCCTACTTCGTCTTGTTCGGCCGCGCCGGCGACGACAGCCTCGCCGCCTTGGGGGCCTTCATCTTGGCCAGCGGCTTGGCCTCGGCCTCGAGCTCGTGGATCTGGGGCCGTGTGTCGGACCGCAGCGCCGCACAGAGCATGCGCTGGGGCGGCAGCTTGGCCGGCGTCTTGGCCCTCGCCGGTGCCACCTTCGACTGGCAACTCGGCGCCGGAAGCATCCCTACCTGGGGCTGGGCTCTCGTCTACTTCGTCTTCACCGTGGGCTACAGCGGCGTGCGCATGGGTCGAAAGACCTACGTGGTCGACGTGGCCAAAGGAGATCGGCGCACCGTCTACGTGGCGAGCAGCAACACCGCGATCGCCATCTTGCTGCTGGTCTTCGGGGGTATCGGCGCCGCGCTGCAGGGCATCTCGAACGCAGCCGCGTGCGCGAGCTTCGGCCTGATGAGCTTGGTCGGCGCCGCCTTGACGCACCGTCTCGACGAGGTCGACGACGCCTAACGCCGGGCCCTCAGCGACCCGCGGGACGGATGCCCGTGGCGGTCTCGACGATGGTCCACAGGGACTCGGTCAAGACATCCAACAAGGTGTTGCGATCGAGGGCGTGATGCTCGATCCAGTCCAGGGCCATGCCTTCGACGAGGTGAATCCAGCCGCGCAAGGCCGCTTGGACCTCGGGCGTCGGCTCGAGCTCCGGCGCCTCGGCGATCATCTTTTCGATGATGCGCCGGCGGGCCTCTTCCAAGATGGACTTGACGGGTGCGTCGACCCCCAAGCCACCACGCAAGAGCACGGCGTAGGCACCGGCGAAGCGCTCGACGTAG
>JAUIJR010000415.1 GCA_030431075.1 Polyangia bacterium
CGTCGGCGGCGGCCCACACTGGCGTGCCTTCGGGGGCGGCGTAGTCGGTGCCCATGTGGCCCTTTTCGCGGTGCAGCACGGGGTGCATGCGCTTGGGGTTGAAGCTCGAGGAGACGCGCGAGAACTTGAGGGGCGACTTCAAGAAGGTCTTGCGGATGCCTTTGCCCTCGGCATCGAAGTAGGCGCCCTCATCTGTATCGGGGTCTTTTTTGGCGGCCTTCGGATCGGGCCACCAGTAGAGCTCGAAGCGACCCGCGTGGCCCTCGTAGACGGCCGCATGCACCCGGCCGTAGCGGACGAACTCGCCGTCGAGGATCTCTTTGTCGACCAGCAGCTCGAAGCGGTCGCCCGCGCGCGAGTCGGTGTGAAAGTCGAGGTCGTAGGCGAAGGCGTCGATGAAGAGGTTGACCAAGGTGGGGTCGGCGCCCGCGCGCTCGAGCGAGGCCCACAGGGAGCCTTTGATCTCGCCGGCGTAGCGCGCTTGCTCGCGCTCGGTCTCGAGGGTGACCCGCTCGGCCGTCCAGCTCGCGTGCCGGGCCCCCTCGGGGTTTGGGTCGTAGACCTTCTGGGCCACGACCCGCTCGGTCTTCGAGAGCACCAAGGCGAAGCGCATCACCTCGTCGTGCTCACGCGAGATGATCCAGCGCTGCCCGATCTGCACCTTGCCCGGATCGGTGTGGGCGGACAGCGCTTCGAGCACCTGCGCCCGCGCCTGGGCGTCGAGGCCGGCGTCGCGCAAGACCGCGGCCACGCTGCCGCCTTTTTCGATGGCGCCGAGCTGGTCGCCGTTGGGGTCGATGGGCGGGGGGAGGTCCGGCGGCGGGGGGAGGTCCGGGGTGGCCTCGGGCTCGGGCGCGTCGGCGCTTTCGGGCGCTCGCGTCGGCGTCGCTTCGGCGGCGGGTTCGGCCAAGGCGGCGGCGGGGGCCTTCGTTCCCTCTTCGCACGCGAGCCCGAGGAGGGCGACGATGGCGAGGCGCTCGAGTCGGTGCACGCGCATCGGTCCGAGCTTCAGCGGTCGGGCAACAAGCGCCCGTCGACGAACCAGTCGCTTCCGATCCGTCGCAGGGTCTCGGCCAGCGCCTCGTGGTCGACGCCGCGGGTGGCCAGCAGGCCGCCGGGGTGGGTCTTGGGTTCGAAGTGGTGGTCCAAGGGGCGGCCGCGCAGGTCGCTGAGGCTGCCTCCGGCCGCGCGCAAGATGGCCCCCGGCGCGCAGGTGTCCCACAAGCTCAAGCCGGCGCTGCCGTGCGCGTAGATCTCGGCTTGGCCCAAGGCGAGCATGGTCATCTTGACGCCGGCGCTGCCGCTGCGCAGTCGGTGTTCTTCGGGGATGGCGAGGGTGTCGGACAAGGCGGCGACGCGCGGGCTGTAGCGGCTGGCGCTGGCGACGATGCGCGGGGCGGCGACGCCGTGCTCGGGGGCGGCGAGGGCCTCGGGCGGCGCGCTCCCTCGCTGCACCCACGCGCGGCCTTCGTCGGGGGCGCCCCAGACCAGGGCATCACGCGCGGGCAGGGCGACCACACCCATGGCGGGCACGCCGTCGACGGCCAGGCCGATGTGCACGGCCCAGGCATCGAGGCCCTGCGAGAATTCGCGGGTGCCGTCGATGGGGTCGATGATCCACGCGCGCGAGCTGTCGGGGCGGGTGGGGCGCGCGGCGCTCTCCTCGGCGATGATGCCGTCTTCGGGGAAGTGCTTGCGGATGGCCGCCACAATGCGCGCGTTGGCCTCGATGTCGGCGCGGGTGACGGGCCCGCCACCGCGCGGTTTTTCTCGCGTGTCGAGCTGCTCGAGGCCTTGGCGTTGTTGCTCGAGCGCCCACTGGCCGAGCTCGGCCGCCAAGTCGCGGGCAAAGTCGAGCTCGTCTGCGTACAGGCCGGCCAAGGTTCGCGCAATGTACCGCATGCGCGCCCCCGGTGCCGCCGCCTGCGTTCAGGGACGAAAGCGCTGCATCTTCGCCACGAGCTCGGCACGGCCTCGTTGTTCGAGGGTGCGCATCAAGGCGAAGTGTCGATCCAGCACTTGCCCCCACGCGTCGTTGACCCAAGGGTCCGGGCCCAGGCCCTCTTCAGCTGCGCGCATGACATCGAAGCGCGCCGCCGACATCGCCTCGAGGTGGGCTTCGACGACCGCGTCCCAGTCGGGGGCGGCTCGAGCTTGCGCCGGTCGCAGCACGCGCAGCAGCGGCCCTTGGGGCAAGGTGGGCAGCTGCGCCGTCTGTCGACTCATGACGTTGGCCAAGTAGACCTCGGGCTTTGTCGGCAGGGCCTGCAAGGCGGCGACGAGCTTCGCCGGCTGGGGGATCATCGGCAGCTCGGGGTGCCGCGCCTTCATGCGCGCGCGGTACCAGTCGTAGCGCATCAAGGCGGGGTCGATGTAGACCACCCGCGGCGCCACCTCCAAGACCTCTTGCACGTACAAGATCGGGAAGCTGCGGTGGTCGTCGGCGCCCAACACATAGGCGCGCGCGCTCGGGTCTTTGCTCGCGGGCGCGGCCGCCTCCAGGACGCCCTGTGCGTAGGCTTCGAGTCGGTCGTGGGCGGCCGGACGCGAGGGCCAGGCCGTCGAGACGACCCACGCCAAATGCAGCGAAGCGAGCGCGGCCCAAGCGAAGCCGGGGAGCTCGACCTCGGCGAGTTTGGGCGCCAAGCGCGGCAGGGCCTCACGCAGATGCGCCAGGGCCAAGGCCAAGCTCGCCGCGCAAAGCAGCGCCGGCAACAAGTCGAAGCGCTCCAAGATCCACGCGGCGAAGGGGCTTTGGGGATCGAGGTCGAAGAGCGTCGGAAAAAAGACGGCGCTCAGCAGCAAGCTCGCCGCCCAGGCCCAACGTCGCGCGCCTTGCAAGGCGGCGCAGGCCGTCGCGCCCACGGCCGCGAGCAAGACGAGCCCCACCCAGGGGCGCTCGTGCAGCGCCGGGCCAAAGACCGCCTCGGCCACCGAGGCAAAGCTTCGTCGCCACTGGTCGAAGGCCGTCGCGCCGCTGTCTTGCAAGCTCAGCTGCAAGCTGCCGTAGTCGGCCCGACTCACGTGGTGCCACCAGCTCGCCAGTGAATCGAGCTGCCCCCACCGCCATCCGGGGGCGGCCGGGTCGGCGTCGCCCACAAAGAGAGTGAAGTAGACCGCGAGCCCGAGCGCGCTGCCCAACACGCCGAGCGCACCGGCGCGCAAGATCGCCGGGAGCCGACCTCGCTCGGGCCACGCCGCCCCGACGGCCAAGGGGGTGAGCAGCACCAAACTCAGGTGGTGCGCGACGCCCAGTCCCAGCAGCACGCCCAAGGCGAGGGGATGCCAAGCCCATGACCAGCGTGAGGCGGAAGGCGGCTCGCGCAAAAAAACGAAGAGATAGGCGCCCGCAAAAAACACCAACGGCCCCCAGACCTCCGCGTCGTAGACGTGCCGCACGACGAGGGGAGCGCAGGCGAGAGCCAAGGCGACGAAGGCCGAGATCCAAAGTCCCGCGCGCTCGCGCAAGGCCGCGAAGGCGAGCCACAAGCCGGCGGCCCCGAGCAAGGCGCAGGGCAAGGCGGCCGCGCTCGCCGGGGCCAGGCCGAGCGCGGCGAAGATCCGCGCGAAAGCGCCGAGCATGCGCATGAAGGGGTAGCCCGAGGGGTGGGGGATTCCCCCTTTGAGCAAGACGGTCGAGAACTCGCCCGCGTCCCCGGCTTGCACGCTCGACGGCAAACTCACCCACGCAACGCCGGCCAATGCAAAGGCCAGCGCGACGCCGACGATCAGCTCTTTGCGCGAGGTCACAGTTCGCGTCGGGTTCGCGTCCGAGTGTCGACCCGAAGTGGCGTCCGGGGGGTGCGTCGGCGCGTTCGCAGGAGGCGCTGGGGAGTCGGCCAAGTCGTCTCGACCTCGTGGGAAAAATGATACCGTAGCGCGATGTCGAAGACCCGAGAGGCGCTGCGCGAAGAGATCATCAAGGTGAGCTTGGAACTCGGGAGCGAACTCGGCGAAGAGGGCCTCACGATGCGGGGCATCGCCTCGCGCCTGGGCGTCAGCGCGACGGCGCTCTACCAGCACTTCGAGTCGAAGTCGCAGATCCTCAACGAGATCCGCATCTTCGGCATCGACCGTCTGTGGGCGGCGATGGAGCCGGCCCTCCAGATCCAAGACTTCCGCGACCGCCTCTTTCAGCTGATCGTGCGCTACGTCGAGTTCGCGCGCTCCGAGCCCTGGCTCTACACCGTGCTGATGGAGCACGAAGAGGTCCAGTGGGACAAGGTGAAGTCCGAGGACCTCGACTGGGCCATCCGCCCGCTGATCGAGCTGCGCAAGATCCTCGAGGGCGCCCAGCGCGACGGCCACATCAGCGCCAAGCTCGACGTCGTCACCAGCTCCTTGCAGATGTGGGCGGCCGTCCACGGCCTGAGCTCGCTGCTCATCAACGGCCGCATCTCCGAGAAGCACCCCATGTTCCCGGCCCCGGACGAAAAGGCGCTGATCAGCACCTTCGCCACCGTCTTGGTCGGCACCGTGCTCGACTCGCAGCGCTGAGGCGCGCGACTTGATCGCCTCGACGGCCCACGAACTGGAGGACGCGGACGGGAACTATCTCGTCACGCGCCTCGACCCGGCCGGTCCGCCTCGGCGCGTGTTGCTCTTCGCCGTCGGCGGCGGTGGCGACCCAGGTCGTCACGCGCCCTTGCTCGAAGCCCTCGCGCGCGCCGGCAATCGTGTCGTGGCGGCTCACCACGCGCGCCTGATCGGCGGGCGGGTCACGCCGGAGCTGCTCCTCGGCCGCATCGCCCGGATCGAGGCCGCCTTGGCTTTGGCCGAAGCACCGGAGCTGCCCGTCGCGGGTGTCGGCCACTCGATCGGCAG
>JAUIJR010000416.1 GCA_030431075.1 Polyangia bacterium
TCGGCGGCCTCGGCCGTCCAGGGCAAGGGCAGCAGGTCGTAAAAGCCGTGCTCTCCGACCTGCGCCCAGCAGATGTGATCGGAGTAGAGCGGAACCGCGTGGGCATCCAAGAGCGCGCCGAGCTCGTCGAGGTAGGCGAGATCCAAGGGATCCGGGCCGCCGAGCGACAAGCTCACACCGTGCGCGATCAAGGGTCGCGAGGCGGCCGCGAGCCTGAGGGCGCGCGCATGGGCCCCGCCGCGCCCGACGAAGTTCTCGGGCACGAACTCGAACCAATCCGGCAAGTCGCCCTGCTCGTCCTTCGTGGAGAAGGCCGCTTCGATCTGCGCGAAGTGGGGTCGGCGTAGGCCGATCCCCACCCCGCGTAGGGCAGAGGGACTCGCGCTGCTCGTTGCGCTCACGTGTGCCGCCTGCGTCGGATCCGTCTAAGTGGTGGTGGGGCAGCCGCCGTCGGTGGTGGGACATCCGCCGTCGGTGGTGGGACAGCCGCCGTCAGTGGTGGGGCAGCCGCCGTCGGTGGTGGGGCAGCCGCCGTCGGTGGTGGGGCAGCCGCCATCGGTGGTGGGGCAGCCGCCATCGGTGGTGGGGCAGCCGCCTTCGGTCGTCGGGCAACCGCCATCGGTGGTGGGGCATCCGCCATCGGTGGTGGGGCATCCGCCTTCGCTCGTGGGACAGCCGGCGTCGCCGGTGGTCTCCTCGGTGGAGTCGGTCGTCGGGCACCCGGCGTCGCTGCTGCTGCTGCTGTCGCCGCTGTCGTCGTCTTCGTCGGGACAGGCGGGCAAAACGGTGACGCTGGCTACCAAAGCGGCAGCTTTCAAAATGGCTTCGAGGTTTCGGTTCATGGGAGCGTTGACAAGGTCGAAAGGAACTCCCGCTGCGCCCACGCGAGACCATCCCGCGTCGGCCCACACGGGGTCGAACGGCCGGCCTACGGCGACCCTTGGGCCGCGTTACGCGAAGTGATGATTTTCTCGATCGATCGTCGAACTTTCATTCGATCGATTCGCAGATTCGAATGGCCTGTTCGAAAAAGTCGCGCGCTTCGGAGCTCATGTGTTCGGCCAACGCGAGGCGCGAGGCACACACGCGCTTTGCGTGCGGCTCGCCGGCGGCCAAGGCCTCGGCCAAAGCGTAGCGAGCGCGGGGGAGGCCTTCGTCGCAAGCGACGATGTCTCGTCCTTTGTCGCGGCTGCGAAGCTTGGGCGCCTCGCCGCCGGGGCACTCGAAGCTCGTGTAGCCATCGATGCCGACGGGGGTCGAGGGCTCGGCGTCGATGTCCGCGCCCAAGTTCGGGTCGAAGGCGCCGTAGCTTTCGAGCAAGGTCGCGTCGTCGAAGATCGTCTGCGGCGTAAAGAAGCTCGAGGCATCGGTGCCGCGGTTGATCAAGCCGAGCTCCATGGCCTCGAGGTTCTCGCGCCGCGAAGGGACATGGCACTTTAGGCAGTCGGCCTTGGCCCGCAGGCCTCGCAAGTAGCGCTCGCGCTTTTCGTCCGTGGGCATGTCGACGGCGGGCGGCAGTTGGCGCAGCGCATCGATGAGGCCATCGACCCCGGCGCGCGTGGCCTCGGGATCGTCGGCGCGCCACTCGTAGCCCACCAGCGGCGGGTTGGGCGCGAGGCGCGTGCGGCGGTAGTTGTGGTGCCACTCGTTGCCTTCGGCGTCGATGAAGGTGCCGCGCACGTCGGCCAAACTCCGCTTCTTGCCCCGTCGCACCCACTCGACACGGTCCATGATCGTGCCGGGCGGAAAGCGCAGCCGCGGGCCGTGCTCGCTCGGCGCGAGGGTGATCTTGGCGTCGGCCGGCAGCCGGGTCCGAATGGAGACTTGGGCGGCGCCGGCCAAGCTCGAGGGCAAACGGACCGGCGGCACCAACTCGAGGTAGTCACCGTAGGTGCCCTCGGGGTCATGGATCTCGACGCGGCGCAGGTGTTCGCCGACGACCTCGACCGAGGGCCCCGCTTTGGCGGCCTCCACCGCCACCGCCTTTTGCGGCGCTTGGTCACGGCTGCACGCCAAGGCGAGCGCGCAGCCGGCGAGGGCGTGGAGTACGGAAGGTCGTGAGGGCCTGCGCATCGGGCGTCGCGCTCCCATGACGAGGGCGCGGCGCCGATGTTACCGAAGGGAACTCGGCCGGCTAGGGCTCGCCGTCGCCCGCGAGCACGATCGACACGCTGTTGCTGTCCCAGTTGGTCACGGCGATGTCGGGGCGTTCGTCGCCGTTGAAGTCGGCGATGGCCAGCGAGCTCGGGAGGTTGCCGACGGGGACGACGAGGGCGGCGCCGAAGCTGCCGTCGCCGCGGCCGGGGAGGATGTGGATCGTGTTGTCGTTTTCGGCGGTGACGATGATGTCGAGCTCGCCGTCGCAGTTGATGTCGAAGACCTCGAGACCGCTCGGGCCTGCGCCCACGGTCACCGGGGTGCCGACTTGGAAGTTGCCGTCGCCCTGGCCCAGCCAGATCTCGACCTGATCGGCGGCCGAAGGGGCATTCCCGCCATCGTTGATGGCGATGGCCACGTCGATGTTGTCGTCCCCGTCGAAGTCGCCGAGGCCGAGGTCGCGGGGGGAGGGCCCGACGTCGAGCGAGGCCCAGTAGCTCAAGCCGCCCTCGCTGCCCAAGAAGATGTCGACGAGATCCTGCGCGAAGTCGTCAGCTTCGTCGACTTGCGAGACGACGACATCGTCGAAGCCGTCTCCGTCGAGATCCTCCACGTGCGTGTACCAGGCCATGGCCGTCGTCGTGTCGACCGACGCGGTCATCGGCGCGGGCATCAGGTCCGCAAAGACCGTCACCTCGGAGGCGGGCTCCGTCGGGCTCATCGACCCACCGGCGATCAGGACCTCGTCGCGCTCGCCGTCGTTGTCGTAGTCGATGGCGTCGACACCCAGGCCATAGGTGGGGCTCGGGAGGATCAGTTCGGGTTGGATGTCGCCTGAAGGCTGGGAGGGGTAGATGTGCAGCTCCGCGACCGGCAAGGACCAGTCTTCCCAGGGGGCGACGATCTCGGGTTCGGGATCGTCATCGACGTTGATCGCCTCGATGCGCCGGATCGATCCGCCCGTGAACACGGCCTCCTCGGTGGGGAAGGTCGCGTTGCCGTTGCCCGTGAAGTACTGGATCTGTCCGTCGCCGAAGGCCACCACGATCAAGTCGGCGGCGGTCGAGGCGAAGTAGTCGCCGGCCAAGACGCGGATCGGGTTCGTGCCCGTGGGCACCTGGCTGTCTTCGGCGAAGCTCAGGGTCGCGGCCGTGCCTCCGCACTGGTTCATCACGTCGCCATCGCCATCGCCATCGCCATCGCCATCGCCATCGCCATCGCCGTCGCCCGCTTCGGAAGTCGAGGTGTCGTCGCTCGTGCTGCTGCTCTCGTCGCTTTCGGAGGCTTCGGAGCCGCTGCTGTCGCTGGATTCGTCATCGTCCGTCGAGCCGACGAAGGACGACTTGCAAGCGCCAAAAAGGGGCAGCAGGGCGCACAAGCCAAGGTTAAGGGCGCGCATGCGGGGACTATAACCTCGGGTGCGAATCAGCGCCCACCGGCGGCGGGCTGGCGCTAGGATGTTGGCGATGGGAGGGGCGTTGAGCAGCTTCGTCGCGTCGAGCGCCGTACTGGCGATTCTCGCTGCGCCTCCCGCGGGCGCGCCCGTCGACCCGCCGCAGGGCCCCGATGCGCCGGCCGCGAGCGACACGAGCGTCGGTCGGCTCTCCTCGGGGGGTACCGACAATGGCGCGCTCGAGCTGGGCCTGGGAAGCGCGGCGCTGGCGATCGGGCTCGGTTTGGTCGTGGCCGGCAGCTTCGATCTGAAGCGGGGCCTGGACCGCAAGCGGCAGTGCGATGCAGATCCCTTCACCTCGAGCTGCACCATCGACGCGCCCGGCCTGGTCTTCGCCTCGGTGGGCTTGGCGTGGGGGTTTTCGATCCCGGCCCTCGTCGGGGGCGGCCTGCTCTTGCGACGGGGCGCGCGCATCCATCGCGATCATCGACAGTTTCACCGACTCGCCTCGCAGGCCCACTTGAGCCTGTGGTTCGATGGACGCCGCCGGGGCAACGGTGGGGTGAATCTTCGTTTGCGCTTTTGAGGGCTCGCCCTGGCTCCCGACCGGTCCTCGACGCCAAGTTGATGAAATTATGAAATTTTGCCGAAAGTCGCGGACTTCGCGTTGCTTAAAACTACAGGTGTAGTACGACACTTGTCGTGGACGGACAGCTCTCGGATCTGCAGCTCGCCATCATGCGGGTGCTTTGGGACCAAGAGGAGGCGACGGTGCACGAGGTGCGCGAGGGGCTCGAGTCCCTCGGCCGCGTGCTGCAGCCGACCTCGGTGGCCACCGTGCTCAAGCGCCTCGAGGCGCGTGATCTGGTGACCCATCGCAGCGAAGGGCGGCAGCACGTCTTTCGGGCCCTGCGCTCGGAACAACAGGTGCAGCGCTCGGTTGTGGCGCGCGTGCGAGAGCTGGTCTTCGGCGGTGATCTGCGCGCCTTCGTGGCGCAGCTTTTGGATCCGAAGACCGTTGACGAAGACGAGCTCGACCGCGTGCGCGCGCTGCTCGACGCCGCCGCCGGCAGCGAAGCGCTCGAGGCCGGCGAGCGCGCCGAGCTCGAGGAGCCGTCGAGCTGAGCTCGCCTTCCTCCGATCCTCTCGCCTTCTCCCTTCCTTCCTCTCCTCTTCTCGTCGTCAGGTTTTCCCATGACCCCCGATCAGCTCTTTTTGGTCACCGCGCTCACCTACCTCTTTCACAGCACCATCGCCGTGTGTGCGGTCTGGCTGGCGACCCGTCGCATGGCCTCGCCGCGCGGACGCGAGCTCGCGTGGAAGG
>JAUIJR010000417.1 GCA_030431075.1 Polyangia bacterium
CGGCACGGTCGGCGCCACCTTGGACCGCTGCATGACGATGGCCTTTCGCGGGGCCAAGCGCGTGCGCACCGAGACCCAGATCGCGCGGGGCGGCGCCAGCATCTCCTCGGTCGCGGTCGACTTGGCGGGCAGCATCTTCGGTGAGCTTCGGGGCGCCAAGGTGGCCCTGCTCGGCGCGGGCGAGATGGCCCAGCACGCGGCGGCCCACTTGCGCGCGGCGGGCTGCGGCAGCATCTTCGTGGTCAACCGCAGCGCCGATCGGGGCCAGGCGCTGGCCGAGGCGGTGGCCGGTGAGTATCGCCCCTGGGATGACCTGGCCGTCGCCATCCGCGAGTCGGACATCGTGGTGTGCAGCACCGGCGCGCCCGGTCACGTGGTCACCCCCGCGCTCATGAAACAGGTCATGCGGGCCCGTCGTGGTCGCCCGATCTTCTTGGTCGACATCGCGGTCCCGCGCGACGTCGACCCCAAAGTCGCCAAGATGGAACAAGTCTTCGCCTACGACATCGACGACCTCCAGCAGATCGTCGCCGAAAACATGGTCTCCCGCGGCGCGCAAGCCGAGGCGGCCCGCAAGGTGCTCGACGAGGAGGTCGAGGCCTTCTTGCAGTGGCAGCGCACCCGCGACCTGGCCCCGACGATCGCCGGCTTGCAAGAGCTGGGGCAGGGGATCATGCGCGCCGAGCTCGAGCGCCACCGCAGTCGCCTCGGCGAGCTCGACGAGGCGCAGCAACAGGCCGTCGAGAGCTTGGTCCACGGCGTGGTTCAAAAGCTCCTGCACCGACCCATGCGCCAGTTGCGAGCGCTCAGTAGCGAAGACGCCGCCCTCGGTCGCGACCTGGCGAGCTTCGCCCGGGCCTTGTTCGAGCTCGAGGTCGTCGCGCCGAATCGTCGCAGCGCCGACGGATCCCCGGCGGAGGACGCCGAGCACGCGAACTCCGACTCGAGCGAGGAGGAGGATTCCCCATGAGCGCCGCCCAACTTCCCGACGATGCCCGACCCCTTCGTCTGGGGACCCGTCGCAGTGAGCTCGCCTTGTGGCAGGCCCACCACGTGCGGGACCGCCTGCGCGCGCACTGGGGCGAGGCCCTCGAGATCGAGCTCGTCGAGATCGTGACCGAAGGGGACCGGATCTTGGACAAGCCGCTGGCCCTGGTCGGCGGCAAGGGTTTGTTCGTCAATGGCATCGAAGAGCGCCTCGCCGACGATCGGATCGACTTCGCGGTTCACAGCATGAAAGACCTTCCCGCGCGTCTGGCCGAAGGCATGTGCATCGCCGCGACGCCAAAGCGGGCCGACCCCCGTGACGCGCTGGTCGGGGCCAAGGGAATGCGGCTCGCCGAGCTGCCCGAAGGGACGCGGATCGGGACCTCGAGTCTGCGGCGCAGCGCCCTGGCGCGACGCGCAAATCCGGGCATCGAGATCGTGAGCATCCGGGGCAACGTGCCCACGCGGATCTCGAAGATCGAGGCGGGCATCTGCGACGCCGTGATCTTGGCCGCCGCCGGCCTCGAGCGCCTCGGCCGAGCCGAGGTCATCAGCGAACATCTCGACCCGGCCGAGTTCGTGCCCGCGGCGACGCAGGGCATCTTGGCCCTCGAATGCCGAAGCGAGGACGCCTTCACGCGGGCCATCCTCGCGGCGCTCGACGACCCCGAGGCCGCGACCGTAGCGTCGGTCGAGCGCGCCTTTTTGGGCCGCCTCGATGGCGGCTGCCAGGTGCCGATGGGTTGTTTCGCGGAGCTCGAAGGCGAGCAAGTGCGTGCGCGGGCCATGGTCGGGGACCCGGACGGGCGACCCGTGTACTTCGCCAAGGGGCAGGCCGCGCGCGAAGACGCCGAGGCGCTGGGGCGCAGCTTGGCCGAGGACTTGCTCGCGGCGGGAGCCGGGGCCGTCATCGAGGGTCTCGTCGCCGAGTCTGCGCACGGGCGCGAGACCAGCCAGTGAGGCGCGGCGGTGGGCCGGGGAAAGCAGCCGAAGGACGCCGCGCTCTTCGACGCCGGGGCCCGCGTCGCTTTGGTGCGGGCGGCGAACGACCTGCAGTGGCTTTACGACCGCGACTATCCGCCCCGTGCGAGCTTGGCCTTGGTCGGCAACCGTCACGAGTTGGTCGCGCGCCAACGCGAAGCCCTGCAGCGCGGCGTGTGTCGAAGTGATCTCGCCGAGGCCCGCGCGAGGGCCCGGGTCGACGAGCTGGGCCAGCTCGACGGCGGTGCAGGGGCTTCGCTGTGGATCGACGGCTTCAACCAAGTGATCACGGTCGAGGCCGCCTTGGCCGAGGGCGTGCTGGTCCGCGGGGTCGATGGGGTCTTGCGCGACATGTCCTCTGTCCACGGGAGCTACCGGCGCGTCGCCCAGACCCACGAGGCACTCGCGCGCTTGGTGGCGGCCATCGAACAAAGCGGGGCCCGGGAGGTACATTGGCGATTCGACCGTCCCGTCTCGAACTCGGGGCGCGTCGCTGCCTGGGTACGCGAGCTGGCGCCGCGCTCGGGGCTTCGGTGGGAGGTCGAGTGCGTCAACGATCCCGACGCGGTGCTCGCCGAAGCGGCGAAGAGTGGCGCGTGCGTGGCCAGCTCGGACGCATGGATCTTGGATGCGCTCGGACCCGCGGGCTCGCACTTTGCCCTCGCCGAGGCCGCGATCGCCGATCGTGCGGCGCTTCGAAATTGCGTGGATCTCCGCCCGGGGCCCGAATTCGAGGTGTGAAGGCAGCTTCGGGCGCCCGTTTTTTCTCGTCGCGCACGAGCGCAGGTGCGCGTCGGAAGCGGCGAGGCCTTTGCTAAACTCCAGCCGATGGCCGACGAGGTCTTCGCCTCGCTTCCCCAAGCCGTGCTGGCCTTGGGCATGCGCTATGGACTGACGCCGGGGGAGTTGCTGGAGGCGGCCGGGCTCGAGCCCGAGCAGATGGCCGACCGCGACGCCATGGTCCCTTACGAGACCCTCCCTTTGATGTGGGAGCGGATCTTGGAGCGGCACCCACAAGAACCCCTCGGTCTTCGCTACGCGGAAATGCTCGACTTCGAAGTCGGTGGGGTGGTCGGCTACGTCTGCCGACACGCGCGCACGATCGGTGACTCCTTCGAGGTCTACCTGCGCTTTTCGAAGCTGCTCGACCCGCGCATGGTCGTCGGTGTCGAGCGCGTGGACGGCTTGGTGCGTGCGACCGTGGATCACGAGCCGCGCGTGGTGGATATGGCCGAGCCGATGGAGATGATGCTGGTGAGTTTCGTGAAGCTCACCGAAAAGAGCGTGGGGCGAGCGCTGCCCGTGCTCGAGGTCTGCTTTCGGCACCCGCAAAAGCACGACGAGTCGCTCTACGCCGAGGTCTTCCACGACGCTCCGGTACGTTTCGACGCGCCCTACTGCGGGGTGACTTTCCCGAGTGAGGTGCTGGACATCCCCTTTCGCGACTCGGACCCCTCGATCCGCCGCTACCTGGAGGCGCACTGCGAGCACCTCTTGTCGGAGATCGAGGCGGCCGAGACACCGCAGCCCATCGACGCGCAGGTCCGCGAGCACCTCGACGAGCTGCTGATGCGCGGCGAGGCAGACATCGAGCACGTGGCCAAGCGCCTGGCCATGAGCACGCGCTCCTTGCAGCGGGCCCTCAAGTCCGTGGGGACCAGCTTCCGCGAGCAGCTCGACGAGGTCCGTCGCGGGCGCTCCTTACTCTTGCTCAAGCAGCCCTCCTTGAGCGTTCAGGAGATCGCCTTCATGCTGGGCTACGCGGATCCCCGGAATTTCTACCGCTCCTTCAAGCGCTGGACGGACACCACGCCCACGGCCTTTCGCCGGGAGCATTGAGCTCAAACTCAAAAAAGAGTGATCCTTAGCTCGGGGCCTGCGTCTAGGGACGACATGAAGACCACGGCGCTTTGGCTCGGCTCGTCCACCCTGGCTCTCCGCTGGGATCGCGCGCGTCGCGCCGCTCGCCATATTCGGGGGCTGCTGCGCCCCGAGGGCCCCGAATACGCCCTCGACGACGTCCACGGCCTGCAAGACGTCATCGACCGCGGCAACTTTGAGCGTATGGGGCGCCGGCTGGTCGAGCAAGGCGGACTGGCGCTCTTCGTGCGCGAGGCAGGCTTTCGAGATCCGGATCTACGCGCGCACCTGGCGAGTCTCCCGGCGGACACCCTGGGTGGCGCCTTCTCGCAGTTCTTGGACGCCCACGCCCTCGAGCTCAACATCGATCACGGGGCCGATGCGAGCGACGCCTCGGCACTGGCCAGCTACGCCAAGCGGCGGCACCGCGAGTCGCACGACCTGATGCACCTGCTGGTGGATCTCGGCGTGACGCCCCGTGAAGAGGTGCTCGTGCAAGCCTTCACCATCGCACAGAACCTGCGCTGGGGATCTTGCCTCATCGTCCTCGGCGGCATGCTCAAGCACGGTCGAAGCCACCGCGAGCCGGCCCTGCTCGGACCCGTGCTGCGTGCGTGGCGAGCGGGGCGCAGGGCCAACTACCTGCTCTCGGTCGAGTGGGAGGCGAACTGGGAGACCCCACTCGACGAACTGCGCGAGCGCCTGGGCGTCGAGCGACTCGGTCGCAGGGGCGACGCCTTCGCCCGCGCGGCGTAGCTCGGCGTTCGCCGAGGAGGGGCGCCGCGTAGCGAAGTCCCTGGCGGCCAGTGGGCAGGTGATCCGGATCGCAGCGCTTTCGGCGCTCGGCCGTCGATTTCTCGCACTTGTCCCAGCTTGCCACGCTCGACAACTATGTTGAGTCTTCGCGGGAGTGTCAGGATGGCTTCGAAGCCACGCCGGCCTCGAGCTAGACCATGCGCGACGACTCTCGACTCCAC
>JAUIJR010000418.1 GCA_030431075.1 Polyangia bacterium
GAAAATCCACCGGCGAGGCCCGAGTCGAAAAGGGGATCGGTGCGAAAAAAGTCGTGGGCGACGTCGACCACGCTGGGGCCGACGGCCGCGCGCAAGTCGATCAGGGTCATGCCCGCGCAGCGCGGGTCGTCGTCTTGCTCGCACTCGCCGGCGCTGCGTTGGATCAGGTGCGGCAAGAAGGCGTAGCGACCGTCAGCCGAGGCCCCGATATTCGCGGGATTGCCGGCGAGGCCGCGCAGCTCGAAGTCGCTGGCGCAGCGGGCGTCGAGGTCGCGTTCGCAGGCCAGCTCGAGGGGGCCGCCCGCGGCCTCGCGCAGGTCGAACCAGGTCACGGCCGGATCCAAGCGCGAGGGCACCAAGACGCGTCCGCTGCCCAAGCTCGCGTCGTAGCGATCGGTCAGCAGGTTGCCGGCGCCGGCAGGGACGCGCAGGCCGGCCTCGGCGTCGATGAGCAGCTCGGGATCGCATTCGATGCGGCCGTCGTCGGCCCGCCGTCGACAAGGGCGCCCGCCGCTGAGCGAAGCCCCGACCTCGCGCGGATCATCGAGGGCCTCGTCGAGCGCGCCCAAGTCGAGGAGCACGATCGAGGAGTCCTCGCGGCTTTGGTCCCAGTCGCCGTTTGAGACCAGCAGCCAACCGCCCCGGGGGCTCAGGGCCATTCCGGTGGGTTGGTCGAGGCGATCGAGGGGCGCGAGCACGCGATCGCTGCAAGCCGCACCGCTGCCGGCCAGCGCACCGAGCACGAGCAAGGGGCCTAGGCGGGCGCGGGCCATGCCTGAGCTTGGCACGGGGGCCGGCGTAGGCAAAGGCGAGGGGGATCGATGCGCAAAGCTGGAATCGATCGCCGTGGGCGGGTAGACAGGGCCGATGTCGACGCAGGCGCGCGCGCGGACCCCGGCGGGTCGGGGGAGTGGGTGGCGCGGCGACTGGCGCTGGCGTGCACGTAGCTTGGAGCGCGCGGTGGTGTGGGCCGTCGCGGCGGCGGCGACGAGTGCCCTGGTGGCGAGCGGCGTCGAGCTTTGGCGGGCGCACTTCGGCGCGACGGTCGGGGCGGCCTTCATGGATCCCTCGCTCGCGCGGGTGGCCGAAGCCGGCGCGCAGACCGGCGGCGCCCTCGCGCAGATCATCTTTGCCGTCGCCTTCGTCGCTGCGGTCGCTTCCTTGGCCGCGGCCGCGCTCACGCGGGGGGGCCGAATCGGTCGCCCGCGCGCGACAGGTGGCCAACGCCCCGGCACCGTCGCGGTGGGCCCGATGACGGCGCTGCTCTTGGCGAGCTTGGGGGCGCTGGGGGCTTGGGCGGCGCTGGCCGGCGTTCGGACGGGGGCGGCCCGCTCGGTCATGGCGAGCGAGCGCGGCTTGGTCGAGCTCTACGGCAGCTGGGGGCAGCGCCTCGCGCTGACGGTGGGGGTCGTGGCCTTGGGGATCGGTCTGCTCGAGGCCTTCGCGGCCTGGCGCCGCGGGAGCGCACGCGAGGCGCTCGCCCGCGAGGAGAGCCGCGCATGAGTCGGCCCGCGAGCGCACGACCGCGTGTGAGTGTGGCCGTCCCGGTCAACCTCGACCGCGCCTTCGACTACAGCTTGCCCAAAGACATGGCGCGTCCCGAGGCGGGCGAACGGGTGCTCGTACCCTTTGGCGCGCGCGTCTTGGTCGGGGTGGTCCGACCGAGCGACGTCAAGGCCGCGGGCGCGCAAGACGAAGCCGAGGCCAAGAAAATGCGGCCGATCTTGGCCCGCCTCGACGCGGGCAGCGGCCCCACCTTGGGTCCGGACCTGGTCGCCTTGTGCGAGTGGATGTCGAGCTACTACATGGCGCCGGTCGGCGAAGCCTATCGCACGGCCTTACCCGGCTTGCTCTCGAACGCGGACGCGCGCGTCGCCTCCGTGAGCGAAGCGGGGCGCGCCAAGCTGCGCGCGCATCGAGAGGGGCCCCTGCTCGCGGGGACCGAGGCGCCCTCGCCGGAGCAAGGGCGCGTGCTCGCGGCCATCGACGACGCGGGTGGGCAGCTGCCGGCTTCGAAGGCGACCAAGCTCGAGCCGCCGATCCCCTCGATCTTGTTGCGACTCGAAGAGCTCGCCGGCCTCGGCTGGGTCGAGTGGGCCTGGCCCGACGCCGGCGACATCGAGACCCGCACCGAGACGCACTTTCGGCGCACGGCCTTGCTGCGCGGACGCGACGTGGACGAGCCGGCCCTGCGCGCGGTCATCGGGCGCTCGAAGCAGCGTCGCGCCTTGCTCGACGCGCTCGAGGCCTCGGGCGATGCCGAGGGCTGGGTGGCGATCTCGGATCTGCGCGGCGCCTTTCCCCGCGTGCGCGAGCTGATCAAGGCCTTGATCGAAGGCGAGCTCGTCGTGGCCGAAGAGCGCCCCCGTGAGCTCGACCCCTTCGCCGCCGGGGCCCCGACCCCCACCGAAGAGATGGCGGCGACGGCCGATCAGGCCAGCGCCTTGGCCGAGCTGGGCCTCGCCCTCGGCCGCGGCGACTTCGCCAGCTACTTGCTGCACGGCATCACCGGCAGCGGCAAGACCGAGGTCTATTTGCAGCTCATCGCCCGCGCCCTGCGCGAAGACGCCGAGGCTGGCGCCATCGTGCTCGTGCCCGAGATCGCCTTGACCCCGCAGCTGAGCGATCGCTTTCGGGCCCGCTTCGGCGACGAGGTGGCCGTGCTGCACAGCGCCTTGACCCCGCGTCAGCGCCTCGACGCCTGGGACCAGATCGCGCGCGGGCTTCGACGCATCGTGATCGGCCCGCGCTCGGCGATCTTCGCCCCGCTGCCCCGCGTGCGCGTGGTCGTCGTCGACGAGGAGCACGACGGCTCGTTCAAGCAAGAAGAGGGCCTGCGCTACAACGCTCGTGACCTCGCCTTGATGCGCGGCCAGCAGCAAGGCGCGGTGGTGGTGCTGGGCTCGGCCACGCCCTCGCTCGAGAGTTACGCGCGCGCCAAAGAGGGCAAGCACGGCTACCTGCGCTTGGTCACCCGTCCGACGCCGCGGCCCTTGCCCGAAGTCGAGCTGCTCGACTTGGCCCAGCACCGCCCCGATCCCGAGACCATGCTCAGCGCCAAGCTGCGCCAGGCCGTGCTCACCACCGTCGAGGCCGGCGAGCAGGCCATCTTGTTCTTGAACCGGCGGGGCTACACCACCTCGATGACCTGCATCGACTGCGGCGCCATGCAGCAGTGTCCCGACTGCTCGGCGCCCTCGATGACCTACCACCTCGAGCGCAACCGCTTGATGTGTCACCTGTGCGGGCACATCGAAGCCTCGCCACGCAAGTGCTTGGCCTGCGGCGCCGAGGCCTTGGTGCATGGTCGCGGCGGCACCGAGCGCGTCGAGGTCGCCTTGCAAGGCGCCTTACCCGGCGTTCGCGTCGCGCGTCTCGACCGCGACACCAGCCGCGGTCGCGCCTTGCTCGAGACCCTGCGCGCCTTTCGTGCCCGCGAGGCCGACGTGCTGGTGGGTACGCAGATGCTCTCGAAGGGGCACGACTTTCCGGGGGTCACGCTCGTGGGCATCTTGCAAGGCGACCACGGCCTGGGCTTGCCGGATCCCCGCGCGGCCGAGAAGACCTTCGCGCTGCTCACCCAGGTGGCCGGCCGAGCTGGGCGCGGCGAGCGACCCGGCCGCGTGCTGATCCAAGCGTGGGCGGTGACCCACCCGGCCTTGGTGCACGCGCGCGACCACGACTACGAGGGCTTCGCCACGGCCGAGCTCGCCTCGCGCGAGGAGCTGCACAATCCGCCTTACGGTCACCTCGTGCTGGTGCGCGCCAGCGGGCACGACGCGGCCGGCGTACGCGCGCGCATCGAGGACTTCGCCACGCGGGCGCGCCGGGCCAAAGCCGCGCTGCTGGAGATCGACCCCGCCGCCGAGGCACTGTCTTTGCTGGGTCCGGTGCCCGCACCGATCGAGCGGATCAACCGGCGCTCGCGCTGGCAACTGCTCATGCGTGCCCCCACGCGTGGCCCGCTGCGCCGCTTGCTGCACGCGCTGCGTCCTGCGCTCGGGGTCGAGGGGCGTGGGGCCAAACAGACGAGCTTGTCGATCGACGTCGATCCCCAGAGCCTGCTTTGAGGGGGTCGCAGCCAGCTGCCCCGGGGCGCGCGCCTTGCGGTGCAAAGGCCGCGGCGAGTCGGTAGACTGCCCGCGCGTGGGCGCATCGCTCCTCATCGTGGCCGGGCGGGACCGCGGACGCGAGATCTTCGCGGCCGCGCGGGACCTGGGCTTCGCGCTCGAAGGCTGCACGCCCCGCGAGCTCAACCGGCGGATCCGCAGCGGCGATCCGCCCAGCGCCATTTTGTTGTCCTCGGTCGATGCCGATCCGGCCTTGGCCCTGGCCGGCTTGCGACGCACCCGTACCGGGGCCGCGATCCCCGTCGTGGTCTTTGGTCCCGCCGGCGGCGACTTCGGACCCAGCGATCGGATCTTGGACTCGATCTTGGATCTGGGCGGCGACGCCTTCGTGCCCGAGCCCGTGCGCGGCGATGCCCTCGACGAGGTCCTCGCCGAGCTGCTCGAGGGCGAAGACGACGAAGCCCCCGACGACGACGAGGCCGATGCGGAGGAGGACGATGAAGAGGAAAGCGACGACGAGGGCAGCCTCGCCGGCCCGCTCCCGCTTTTCTCGCCGCCGTCACGTCCGCGCCGGACGGCGAGCCCCGTCCGCGAGGTCACCGAGCGCATCGACGCCGACGAACTCACCGGCCCCGACGCCCTCGCGGCCGACGCCGCCAACGCGCCCATGGGCACCTTGCACGCGACCTTGGATCGCCTCGAGGCCCGACTGCGCGGCGACGAGCGAGGGGA
>JAUIJR010000419.1 GCA_030431075.1 Polyangia bacterium
CGAGGGGCAGGGAGCCGACGTCGCCCATGAAGACGCTCGCCGGGTAGGTGTTGTACCAAAGGAAGCCCACGCCAGCCCCGCAGATGGCCCCGCAAAAGACGGCGAGCTCGCCGACCCCGGGGATGTGGGGGATGTTGAGGTAGCGCGCGATGTCGAAGCCGTCGATCAAGGTGCCGGCCGCGTAGGTGAGCACCAAGAAGGTACCGGCCGAGATGATCACCGGGCCGATGGCGAGGCCGTCGAGACCGTCGGTCAAGTTGACCGCGTTCGAGAAGCCGGCGATCACCAGGACCGAGAAGATGATGTAGACGGTGACCGGGAGGGCGAAGTCCGAGGTGTAAAAGTCGGTGAAGGGGATGGCGAGGCGGAGCTTGAAGGCGCTCGGCATCATGTCCGAGGTGAACAAGTACCAACTCGCGGCCGCGGCCACGGCCAACTGACCCAAGAGCTTGAACTTGCCGGGCAGTCCGCCGGAGCTCTTGCGCCGGATCTTCATGAAGTCATCGAGAAAGCCGATGACCGCCGTGCCGGCCGTGACCAGGGTAGCCAGCAGCACGAAGCGGTTCCCCATGTCGCACCACATGATGGTGGGGATGATCACCGCGAAGATGATCAAGCTGCCGCCCATGGTGGGGGTGCCGCGCTTGGCCAGGTGCGTCTCGGGGCCGTCGTCGCGCACGACCTGGCCCAGCTGGATCTTTTGTAGGGTCCGGATGAACCAGGGGTACAAAAAGAGGCTGAGCAGCAAGGCGGTCAGGGTGGCCAGCAAGATGCGCGTCGACGTGTAGCGAAACACGTTGAACGCCGAGAGCCACTCCGCCTTGTCGTGGAGGCCGTACAAGAACTGGTACAGCACGTCGAATTGGTCATGGCAAAAAGGGCCGGCCGGCGCAAGAAAGCGACCCGGGGATCGAGGGCGCCGCAGTTTTCGGCCCGCCCCGGGGCTCTCGAGGGCCTCGACGCACCGCCGGGCGAGCGCGCGGGACTTGGGCGGCCAAGGCGCAAGCTCGGGGATCTGCCGGCGCTACTCGCCCTCGTCTTCGCCGGGAATGCGCCCCGCCGTCGACGCGTCGACATGCTCCAGCTGCACGCCCAGGCCATCGACCACGCGGTTGGCGTAGGCGAAGTAGGCGGTCACCTGGTTGGCGTCGAGGATCTCGCCGTCGTCGAGTCCGGCGGCGCGCAGGGCCTCGACGTGGGCACGCCGCATGCCGCCGGGATCGGCCGTCAAGGCGATCGCGTAGTCGAGCAGGGCGCGTTCTCGATCGCTCCAACTCGCGTCGGCGAGCGCTTGCGCTCCGAAACGCTCGAAGGCATCGCAGCGCGCCTCGATCTCGGCGTCCCCCAGCTCGCCCGCCGCCACCATGATCCGAGCCAGACCGGCCCGGTGATGGTGCACTCAGTAATGACAGTGGTTGTGGGCCGAGACCGCGATGCCGATCATCTCCCGCTCCGCGCGGGTCAGACCCTGCCCATGCAGGGGACGACAGGTCGCCCCCCACAACTTGAGGTGCGCGGACAAGGTGTCCGGGCGCAGCGCGTGGATCTTCATGATGTTGTCGAGCTCGCCCGTCTCCGGGTCCACGCAGGCGCGGTAGAGGCGTCCGAGCTGCGACTTGGGCTCGACCTCATCGGGCTCGAGGACGCGGATCCAGGCCATGGGTGGATCTACCAAGGCCGCCGCGACTCCAGCCACGTCTTTTTCGTCGCCGCGGATCCGGCGTGCTAAGGCAAATCGCATGCGCTGGACCCCCGCCGAGCTCGCGCACGCGGCCGCCGGCCGACTGCTGCGCGAGGGCGCGTCGCCGATCGAGGGCGCCTTCATCGACAGCCGAAGCCCGCGCGCGGGCGGCCTGTTCGTGCCGATCGTCGCCGCCCGCGACGGTCACGACTTCATCGCGGCCGCCATCGAGGGAGGCGCGAGCGCAGTGCTGCAAGCCCGAGGACGCGAGCTGCCGCCCGGTGAGGCGACGGTCGTCGAGGTCGAGGACACACTGCTCGCCTTGCAAGCGCTGGCGCGCGCGGCCCGAGCGAGTCGCGCCACCCAAGTCCCCGCCGTGGCCATCACCGGCTCCAACGGCAAGACGACGACCCGGGCCATGGTCGAGGCCGCCTTGTCCAGCCACTACGGCTCGGTGCTCGCCACCCAAGGCAACTTCAATAACCACCTCGGCTTGCCGCTGAGCTTGCTCGGCGAGCCCCATGCGCCCGAGGCCGAAGTCCTCGAGCTCGGCATGAGCGCGCCGGGAGAAAACGATCTGCTCGCCTCGATCGTGCAGCCGCAGATCGGCATCGTCACCTCGATCGCCCTCGAGCACCTCGAGTTCATGGGCAGCCTCGAGGCCATCGCCAAAGCCGAGGCCGAAGTGATGGCGCACGTCGCCGACACCGGCGCGCTGGTCATCCCGAGCGACGCGCCCTTGCTCGACGCGGAGATCCCCGCCGCCTACCGACCCCGCGTATTAAGGGTAGGGCCCGACGCGAACGCCGATTTGCGGATCGCCGAGGTCGAGGTCGGCGAGCGCACCCGCTGCGTCATCGCCATGCCCGGCGGCGAGCGGGTGGCCTTGCGCCTGCAGACCTTTGGGGCGCACAACGCCCGCAACGCGGCCTCGGCCCTCGCCGTCGCGCTGCACTTGGGCTTGCCCTTCTCGCCCGTCGTCGATGCGCTCGAGGCCGTCGTCCCCGTCGGTGATCGCGGGCGACTCAAGAGCTTCGGCGAGCATCTGGTGATCGCCGACTGCTACAACGCCAACCCCGGCTCGATGCAGGTCGCGCTCGAGAGTCTGGCCGCCTTGCGCGAGACGAGAGAGGGCCCGCTGATCGCCGTGCTCGGCGACATGCTGGAGCTTGGGCCGACCGAAGGCGCGCTGCATCGCGAGGTCGGCGCGCTCGCGGCCAAGCTCGGCGTCGACGCGATCTTGGCCTACGGCAAGCTCGGCGACGCCTATGTCGCGGGGGCTGCCGGTATCGAAGGGCGCTTTTTCGCCGAGGATCTCGACGCCCTCGTCGCCACCTTGCGCGAGCAGCTCGCGGGCGCCGAGCCCGGCGCCGTCTTGCTCAAGGGCAGCCGCGGCATGCGACTCGAGCGAGTGCTCGCCGCCTTGGGGATCTGAGTTTCAACCGGCCGCGCCCGCGCGTCGCGCCAGCGCCTCGCGGGCGTGCTCGCGGTCGTCGAAGTGGATCTTGGTCTCGCCCAAGATCTGATAGTCCTCGTGGCCTTTGCCGGCGATGAGCACGGTGTCCTCGGGGCGTGCCTCGGCGATGGCCTCGGCGATGGCTGCGGCTCGGTCGACGCGCTGGGTCAGCGTGGCCGGCCCCGACGCGCCCGCCACCATCGCCGCCAAGATCGCCTCGGGGTCCTCGCTGCGCGGGTTGTCCGAGGTCGCATAAAATAGATCCGCCCCGCGCGAGGCCGCGGCCCCCATCATCGGCCGCTTGTCCGGGTCTCGATCTCCGCCGCAGCCGAGCACGACGATCAAGCGACCTTCGACGTGCGGCCGCAAGACCTCGAGGGCGCGCTCGACGGCATCGGGGGTGTGGGCGTAGTCGACGTAGACCGAGGGCAGCGCGTCGCGTCCCTCGAGATCGACGCTCTCGAGGCGCCCCGGCGCACCGCCATTGCGTCGCAAGGCGTCTTCGATGACCGCGCTCTCGATGCCCGCGGCGTGGGCCAAGGCGATGGTCACCATCAAGTTGTCGAGGTTGAAGCTCCCGACCATCGGGCTACGCAGCTCGACTTCGCCTTCGGGCGTGTGCACGCGCGCGCGGATGCCTCTCGCGTGCATGCGGACCTCTTCGGCCCGCACCTCGGCCCGCGGATCCGCCCCTCGACTCACCGCCCAGCGGCCGCGCGCGCGCACGGACGCGGCGAGAAAATCTCGACCGGCCGGGTTGTCGTCGACGGCGGCGACGGCGAGTGCCGCCTCGGCCAGGTACTCGGTGGCCAGGCGCAGCTTCGCCGCCAGATAGCTCTCCATGTCCTCGTGGTAGTCGAGGTGGTCCTGCGAAAAGCTGGTCATGGCGATCGCGTTGAAGCGAAGCGGGGCGACGCGGTCTTGATCCAGCGCGTGCGAGCTGACCTCCATGATGGCGTCACGGGCTCCCGCCTCGCGGGCGCGCGCGAGCAGGCCCTGAAGCTCGATCGGAAAGGGGGTGGTGAAGCCGGCGTCGACCTCTCGATCGACGATCCAGTTGCCGGTGGTCCCGAGTCGCGCGTGGGGACGTTCGGCCGCGTCGAAGATGTCCGAGAGCAGATGCGTCACCGTGGTCTTGCCGTTGGTGCCGGTGATCCCGAAGCAGCGCATGCTTTGCCCCGGCCAGTCGTGCGCGTTGGCGGCCAAGGTGGGCATGGCCGCGAAGGTGTCCTCGAGCCACACATGCGGATGCGACGGGGCCTCCATGGCGCCGCGCTGCACGATGACCAAGGCGGCGCCGGCCTCGATGGCCTTGGGCACGAAGCGATGCCCGTCGACCCGCTCGCCCGGCAGGGCCAAAAAGGCGAAGCCCGCTCGCACGCGGCGCGAGTCGGCGACCAAGCCGCGGACTTCGGTGCGTGCGTCGCAGCCCGCGTACTCGGGACGCAGGCCGGCCAAGAGGCGTTCGAGGGTCAGGGCCAAGGCGAAGATTCTAACGCGCGGGCGGGGGCGCTTTCTTTCGAGAAAGTGCGGACCCGCGGCACGAGCGGGCCGGCGTTAGCTCACTGGCTTGCGCCCGCGCGCACCTACTGGGGGGGCGCGAAGTACACGCGCACCTCGGCGCCGCGGGTGATCGGGCCGGGGGGGGTGTCTTGGCCGACGG
>JAUIJR010000420.1 GCA_030431075.1 Polyangia bacterium
GGGCTGAGTCGCGCCCGTCGACCTCGCCAACCCAAGAGCAGCGCGAACCATAGCGTCGGCGTCGCCCCGCGAGAGTCCGCCGTGCAAGCGCAGCCCTCGCCCGGGTCGTCGGCGCCGGGTGGCACGGTGCCATCCCCCTCACTTTCGCCCTCGCCCTCGCTGGTCGTCGAAGTTCCCTCGCCGCCTTCGCTCGACTCCGACTCGCCGGTCTCGGATCCGCTCGAGTTCTCACAACTCACGCCACAGGCCTCGGCCGTCGCGCGCTCGCCGACGCAAAGCTCGACATGGATCGAGCCCTCGCCCTGCGTGTAGTCGGGCTGCGTCAATACGACGAAGCTCGTCTCGGCCATGGTGTCGAGCTCGGCGCAGTGGGCGAACTCCGAGGCGGGGCCACGATGCACGAGGAAGGCGGGCTTTCCGCTCTCGTCGGCGTCGAAGACTTGGACGCCGAGATCGTCGAGCCGCGCCTCGTCGATGCCGCGCAGGGCCATCCAGGTCGGGGCGCCCCCGCGCTCGAGGCGGTAGTAGCTCGCCGCCAGCGGGTAGTTGCGTTGCTCGTCGAGAACTTCGTCACCGCTGGCCTCGAGCTCGATGCCCACGAGATCCGATGCGTAGGGATGCGAAGCGAACGCGCCGGCCAAGTCTCCGCTTGCGAGGTTGGCGGCGGCGAAGTCCATGAAAGCCTCGGCGAGTTCGTCCTCCCAAGTGAGCAAGACCTCATCGAGCGCGAGGACTTCGATCTGGGCGGCCTCGTCCCCCAGGGCCAAGCGACCCAAGCTCGCCTCGACGATGCCGGGGCCCGCGTGTCGCTCGGCCAAAAAATCGAACCACAAAGCCGTGCCGTAGACAAAGGCTGCGCCCGGACCTTGGGGGCCGGCGTAGATCGAGGCGTCGGCGCGCGGGAGGTAGTGATCGACCAAGCGTAGATAGTCGGCCGAGTCCGGATCGACCAAGCGCTCGGCCCAGGTGGCGCTGCCCTCCGAGAACCAGGTGGCCAGGTCCGCGCGGTAGGCGGCCTGCACGGCGTGAAAGAGCTCGTGCGACATCAAGGTGCGCAAGGCGACCTCGGCGCTCGCGTAGCCGTAGCCCGCGAAGTCGTTCTCGACCAGGGCGAAGCCGGCGCAGCGCGGCCCGTTGGCATCGCAGCCATCGAGCTGAAACGCCCCGTCGCCGTAGCCATCGAAGTCGACGAGATAGATGTCGAAGGCGGGCGAGCCACCGAGCTCCGGCAAGCCGAGCTCGGCCTCGAAAAGGGGCGGACGAAAGCCCGCCCCTTCAAAGATGTCCAGCGACTCGAGGGCCATCGCCCCCGCGAGTTCGACGAAGTCGGGGACCCCCGAGGAGTCGAGGTCCTCGAGGATCGTCGCGCTCGGCCCCTCGACGCTGTAGTGGATGCGTACGCGCGTGTCCACGTCGTGGACGGCGAGCACATCCGCGTCGTCGTAGGCGAAGAGCCCGCCTTCAGTCGGACGCTCAGCCCGCGCCTGGGTGGTCAGGCCGAGCCCGACCGCCAAGGCGAAAGGCGCCGACGCCCGGGAAGCCCAGGCGCCGGGCTCGCGGGCGCGGGGCATCAAAGCTCGGCCCAGCGCCAGGTCTCCATGGCCGAGCCGGAGCCCATCATGCCGTTGTCGTTGCAGTCGGCTTGGCCCGAGGCGTAGTAGGCCTCGACGACCAACTTGACGTGGCGGTCATCGCCGAGGTCGAGCACGAAGGGCGTCATGGTCGTCGTGACGCAGCCCGCGTAGCCCCACCAGCTCCCCATCGCGTAGGCCGGGCTGCCCGGCAAGCCGGAGCTGTCCTCGATGAGCACGCAGCTCGCGTCCATGTAGGTGTCGTCGACGAAGCTGGCCGCGTCGGGCACCTCGGTGACGCTCGCGTAGTCCCCACTGGCGATCGCTACCTGTACCTCACCCACACCCGAGTTCCCGCTGTTGACGCGGATGCCGAAGCGCTTCGCGGCGATGTGCCACTCGCTCGAGCCGAGGGCCGCGACGTCGTCGATGTCGACGCGCTCCAGACCGTCGGTACCAAAGCGCAGGTAGAGCCACGCGTTGTCGGCCGCGGCCATGGTCCCCCCGGCCGTCGCGTCGACGGTGCTCACGATGTCGTCGCCATCGACCATGTTGCTCACCGTGCCTTGGCTCGTCACGTCGTCGTGCAGGCCCAGGGTCTGGATCAACTCGTCGGCGCAGTCGGGCAAGGTGCCGTCGCCGTCGCCGTCGCCGTCACCATCGCCATCGCCATCGCCATCGCCGTCGCCGTCGCCGTCGCCATCGCCGTCGCCCGTCGTCTCGGTCGTCGCGCTGGTGTCGCTCTCGCTGCTCGAGTCGTCGTCGGACGCGCTGCTGTCGTCGGACGCGCTGCTGTCATCCTCGCTGGTCGAGGCCTCGCTCTCCTCGTCACCGGAGGAGGACTCGCAAGCCGGTGCGAAAGCGAGGCAAAGCAGGAGGGTCGTGGGGAGGGAAGTCTTCATGAAGACGATTATAATTTTCATTTTCAATTAGCGAGAAAGAGTTCGGGGTCCGAGGCTGCGCGAACTCACGAGCTCATCTCGCCCTCAGCCTCGAGCGACTCGAGCGCCGCCGTCCATCCGCTGTCGAAACCGTCTCGAAAGGCGTCCCAGACGGCCGTGGCCACGCGCAGAGCGTCATGCGCGGCGTGTTCGAGCATGGTCGAGTCGACCTCGCGGCGGTGGCAGGCCGTGACGCATTTTGCGAGCGCCGAGAGTCCCGGCCGCGGGTCGATTGGCGACGCGCCGAGCATGGCCGCGAGCTCATCGCGCAGCGCGTCGCTCGGTCCGTCTCGTCCCACGACGGCCCAGATCTCCTCTTCGAGGCGGGAGAGCGCCACAAGCTGGGCCTCTCGAGCGTCGGCCGCGACGGGGCCGAGTGCGATGTCGTTGACGGCCACCGCGGGGCTCGTCCAGATGCTGACCTTTCTCATCGCGCGTAGAACTCCACGACGAGCTGCAGATCGCAGTCGATCAGCAGCACCGCTTCGGGCTCGGAAAGGACGACGACGCTCTGTTGCGCCTGGTCCACGCGCAGCCAAGGCGGCACCGGCTGTTCGGCGCGCGCGAGCGCCTCTTCGACCAAGCGCTCGATGCCTGGGCGCGGACGAAAGGCGATCTCGTCGCCCACCCTCACCCGGTACGAGGGGATGTCCACCCGCTGACCTCTGACCCGCACGTGGCCGTGGTTGACCAGCTGGCGCGCGGCGGGAATCGTCGGGGCGAATCCCGCGCGAAAAAGCACGTTGTCCAGGCGCCGCTCGAGAAAGCGGACCAGCTCCTCGCCGGCCACGCCTCCCCTTCGTTTGGCCTCGGCCAAGAGCCGGACCATTTGGCTTTCGGTGACGCCGTAGTTGAACTTGAGCTTTTGCTTCTCGGCCAGCTGAATCGCGTAGTCGCTCGGCCGACGGAACCTGCGCTGTTTGCCGGGCTCCCCCGGCGGCGTGGGTCTGCGCTCCAAACGGAGCGTGGTGAGGCCTGGCAGGTCGACCCCGACCCGACGGCACTTTCGCAGGCGTGGCCCTGTGTATCGGCTCATTCGGCTCTACTATCTTAATTGATATTGATTTTCAAACTCAATTAAACTAAAGCACGCGCATGCACGCCACGTCGCGAGTTGCCCGGATTCCCCGGGTCGCATGCTCCAACCCGAGGTTCACCGGTGCCTGAGATCGTCGTGGGCCACACGCCCGGTCCGCGGCGCGGTGCACGGTCGAAGGCTCGCCGACGCGCCGCCCTTTGGATCCGTCGCGCGCACCTTTACGCCGGCCTGCTGCTCTTGCCCTGGGTGCTCTTCTTCGGCGTCAGTGCGATCGCCTTCAACCATGCGGGGAGTCGTTCCAGCGTCGAGCCTCCGCGTCGGATCTCGGCGAAGGAAGTTCGAGCGCGCACCGGCCTCGAGCCCCTCGACCCGAAATATTGGGCCGCGGAGTTGAGCGCACAGCTCTCGAGTAGCGAGCACGGCGAACTACAGCTGGACGACAGCTTCGCGCCCCAGTTCACGGGCCCCGCCGCTTTCACCCTCGAGACCGAAGCGGGACGGCGCGTGATCCGGCTGGACCTGGGCTCGGCGAGCGCTCAGTCCGACTTCCATGAACGCGAGGCGCTCGGCCCCCGCGCCCCCTTTGTCGATGCCGCCCTCGAGGCGCCGGAGCTCGACCTCGACGCGATGGCCCAGGCCCTCGGCGCGGGCATGCCCGATCTGGCCTCCGACCCCGAAGCTTCGCTGGAGCCCTTTCGACGCCACGGCCCCTCCCTCGTTTTCCGGGTGCGGGATGCCGAGCAAGGGCTTTGGAACCTGAGCTATGAACTCGGATCTGGCGAGCTCTCCGCGCGGGCGGCCGCGGCCGACAGTGGCTATGGCCCGCGTCGTCTGCTCGCGCGCTTGCACATGCTGCACGGCTACGGACAGTCCGACGCGGCTCGGCTCGCGTGGATCGTCTTTGCGGATCTCACCGCCGCGCTGCTGATCTTTTGGGCCCTCTCGGGCTTGTTCATGTGGACGCAGATGAAGCGCCTGCGAAAAATCGGCGCCTTCGTGACCCTGGGCGGCTTCGTCGTCGCGGCGCTGATCTTCGCCACGGCGGCGAGCAGCGTCAGCTTCATGGGAACCCCGGCCGCTCGCGGCGACGCGAGATAGCGCGCCCTCAACCCTTGCGTGCGAGCGCGTGCGCCGGCGCGTGGGCCAAGGCGTCGGAGAGCTGCTCGATCAGTTCCGCTTCGAGCAGGGTTTCGAGTCGCTCTCGCTCCGCGCCCTGCCCGTCTTCGAGATG
>JAUIJR010000421.1 GCA_030431075.1 Polyangia bacterium
GACGGTGATGGCGACGGTGATGGTGACGGTGATGGCGATGGCGATGGCGATGGCGATGGCGATGGCGATGGCGACGGCGATGGTGACGGCGACGGATGCTCATCGGTCCCGAACGGCTGTTCCAATATCGGCGCGAATCGTTGCTCGCCGACCGACAATGCGAGCGTTCAGACCTGCACCGACGTCGGTGGTGGCTGTGGTGCGTGGCAAGACACCAGCGACTGCACGGCGGTCGAGAGCGACATCTTCGGAGTTTGCGACCTCGCCGCCAGCGACAACTGCAACGTTCCCTCGGGCTGCCTGAGTGACCAGCCGACGGTGACCTTCGACCCGCCCAACTTGGTCATGGTCCTCGACAAGTCGGGCTCGATGACCGCGAGCTTTGGTTCGGGCACGCGCTGGAGCACCTTGGTCAACGTCGTCTCGAACGTGACCGCGAGCTACGAAGATCGCATCAAGTTCGGCGCCAAGTGGTTCCCGACTGCACTCGCGTGCGAAGGAGGCACGAACTACTTTTGCGCCGACGGCGACATCTTCTTCTGCGACGTGAACGGCGCCTCGGGTGCCGCTTGCGAGACCTCCGCTGGCTTCGTCTCCGGGCTCGCTCCCGCGTTGAACAACTCGGCCAACATCGTGGCCGCCCTGCCCGCCTCGTCGAGCCTCGACGCCGCATGCTGGACGCCCACCGAGACCGGCTACGAGCGGATCCTCGCCGACGCCCAGGCCGCCGTGCCCGTTGGGGAGACCCTGGTGATGATGTTGGTCATCGACGGTGCGATCTCCGATGGTGGCAACGGCCAGGCCTGCTTGCCTCCCGGGCAGACCAGCGGCACCAACTACACGCAGTCCCACAACGGCCTGCGGTCGGCCATCCAAGGGGCCAACTCGGCCGGCATCAACACCTATGTCGTCGCCATCGACGCGGCCGGGGCCGGGACCACGACGCAAGCCAACCAGTACGCCCAAGACGGTGGCGTGCCCAACCCGGCGGCCGGTAGTGATTTCTACCCCGGCGACAACCAGGCCCAGCTCAACGCCGCGATGGACACGATCGCCGCCTCGATCGTCACCTGCGACATCCAACTGAGCACGGCGCCGCCCTTCCCGGACCAAGTCGACGTCAAGGTCGCTGGAGCCCAGTACGCACAGATCACCCAGACCGCGTGCGATGCCAACCAAGACGGCTGGTACTACTCGACGCAGTACTCGCAGATCACCTTGTGCGGCCAGGCCTGCGATGACTTCAAGGACGCCGTCACGCCGACCGCCGACGTCACCTACTTCTGTCAGGCGGGCTGATGCCGAAGCCGTGGCCTCGCCGCCATCAGCGTCCCTCGCCGTGGCGATGGACGCTGGGCGTGGCCGCGTTCACGGCGCTCGCGGGCGCGGGCTGCAGTGACGACGACCTCAACTTCGACTCGGGCGACCCGCGCCCGAACGCCGAAGAAAGTGGCGAAACCGGCGTGCCCGCGGGGCCGCCAGAGAGCTCGGCCCGGATCGCGGCCGTCGCTCCCTTGCGAATGGTCGACGTCGCGCCGGCCATGGGTCTCGACCTGACCCAAGGCAACGAGCTGCTGCCGACCGCCTGTCAAAACCCCTACCCAGAGGTCACCATCCCAGCCGCCGACGACTGTTGGATCCGCAACTTCATGGGCGGCGCAGCCATCGCCGATTTCGACCAGGACGGTTGGCCGGACATTTTCTTGCCCCGCGCAGCGGGGCCCAACCAGCTGCTTCGGAATCTCGAGGGGAAGGGCTTCGAGGACGTCGCCGAGGATTGGGGTCTCGATGATCTGGCCCAACACAATGCCGCCGCCTGGGTCGACCTCGACCTCGACGGTGACCTCGACCTCGTCATCTCGGGCCAGGGCATCAGCCCGCACCGGGTGTACATGCGCGAAGTCGATCGCTTCGAGTTGGGCAACGCCGATTGGCAAGCGGGGCTCAACGCGGTCCATGGCGTCGGTGGGACCTCTGTGCAGCCCGGTGACGTCGACCTCGATGGTCGCCCGGACCTCCTGTTCATGGAGTGGACGCGCCAGTTCAACAAGAGGGTCGACGAGAGCTGGAATGTCCGCTTGCTGAGGAACCTCCCCGATGCCGGCGAGAGCTACCGCCTCGAAGACATCACGAGAGACACCGACCTCGGCGACCTCCTCGATCGCAGCGAGCCCAACCAGAGTTTCTCCGCCGCCTTCGCCGACTTCGACGCCGACGGGCTCGCCGACCTCTTTTTTACGGCCGACTACTCCCACATGCAGTTCTACCGGGGGACGAACGCAGGCCTCGAGCTCGTCCCCGAGAGCGGCAACGAGGTCGTGAAGTTCGGCATGGGGACGGCCATCGCCGACATCGATGGCGATGGCGACCTCGATGCCTACGTCGCCTCAATCGGGGAGAACATCGACTTTCCGGCCACCATCGAGCTCGGCTTCGAGTTCGATCGCAATCACCTGCTGCTCAACGACGGCAGCGGGAGATTCGAGAGCGTGGAGCTCGACGCGGGCCCCCACACCTGCAGCTTTTCTTGGGGCGTACTCGCGGCCGATCTGAACAACGACGGGAGCGTCGACCTGGCCGCCACGAACGGCTGGTCTCACCCAGAGCCCCTCTTGAACGAGAGCTACCAAAGCGATCGCAACTGCCTCTTTTTGCAAGCCGTCGACGACGGGCCCCTCGCCTTCTCCCGGCAAAGCGCCGACTCCGGCTTCGATGACGATGGTCAGGGCCGAGGCCTGTACGCGATCGACTTTGACCGCGACGGTGACCTCGACCTGCTGCAGATCCGCAACTCCGACACCCCCCGCTTGTGGCGCAACGAGGGCGCGAACACGCGGGCTTGGCTGCAGGTCGTGCCGCTCTCGCCGGCGGGGGCCCCCGACGCACGCGACGCCCTGGTCGCCGTTCGACTCGGCGATGGCCCCTGGCGCCTGAGCCCCGTCGGCCTCGATGCGACCTACCTCGGCCACGGGGAGCTGATGGCCAGCTTTGGGTTCGGGCAGACGACGCACGACGAGGTCGACCTGCGCGTGTGCTGGGAGGCGGCCGGGCGCATGCTCGAACGCGACGCGCTGCCGTTGCGCCAGCGCGTGAGCGTCTCGCCGGACGAAGGCGAAGCGATCGACGCGCCCTGCATGCAAGCGATCGTGGCCGACTGAACTCAGCGCCGGCCAAAGCCGGGGCGATGCGCCCGCGCGAGTCGAGGCCCGCGTCGTGGAGCGTGCCGACCCGAGGCCCACAAGAGACGGATGACGCGAAAGCGCTGGCCCGCGTAGGGCGCGAGCAGGCGCTCGAGGTCGGTCTCTTCGCCGCGCGCCTGGTCTTCGAGGACCCAGGTCGCCTGGCTGGGCAGCCCATAGTCGCCCGGGATGGTGGCGTCGGGGTCGCCCATGGCGATGCCGCGCAGGTAGCCACGGCTCCAAGGGCCGACGCCACGGATCGCCCCGAGTCGAACTTCGAGGGCCTCGAGTCCGCGCTCGGCCGCGGCTTCGATGCGCGAGGACTCGGCCGCGACTCGACGCAAGGTCCGCGCCTGCTTGGCCAGCACGCCGATCGACGCGAACTCGTGCTCGGCCAGCCCCCGCATGCGCTCGGGCGTGGGGGGCAAGGTCAGCTGGTGGGGGCCGGGGGCCGGCTCTCCCCAGCGCGTCAGCAGGCGACCCCAACTTTGGACCGCGTCCCGCGAGCGCACCAACTGCAACATGACCACTTGCCACAAGCTGGCGGTCAGCGTGGGCAGGCGCGGCAGGTGGATGGCCCCGTGGCGACGCAGCAAGGCGGCGAGGCGCTGGGCACCGGCTTCTTCGGCCGGCGCGAAGTCTTCGGGGTGATCCAAAGCGCCAGCCATCGCCTCGAGCCGCGGGTCGATCCACGCCGCGCCCGGCCCCCACACTCGCGCTCGCAGCTGCGTGCCGCGCTGCACGAGCTCTACCGTCAGCGCACCTCCCGGGCTGTTTCGGGCCCACACGAGGCTCGTCGCGCCGCGCCGGCAGCTCGGATCACGGGGCCCCAGGTTCGTGAAGGCGTGCGCGACCCCCAAGCGCAGCGACGCGGGCAGCGCGAAACACCGCTCGATCTCCGGCTCGATCTCCGGCGCCGCGCTCACCCGCGTAGCCTAACCAGCCCCGAGCGACAACGCGAGGCAAGAAGAAGGAGACGCCGGCCAAAGCGCGCCTACAATGTGGGGTAACGGCGCGCGACGCCGTCACGTTGTGAATCCCGTGCCCCCCTTGGACCGCGAATACGAAGCCGAGCTGCTGCGCGAAGCCAAGCTGCGGCGCCGCCGTTTCTTGCTCGCCGGCGCGGGCAGCACGGTCGTGGCCCTCGGCGCGTGGCACCTGCTCGGCAGCGACGCGGCCACCGAAGCGGCACGCAAAGAGAAGCTGGCCGACGGTCGCCCCCGTCTGCCGCCGGGGCAGCGGGTCATCGACTACCTCAAGCCCATGGGCGGTGCGCCCGGAGATCCCAAGCCGAGCAGCTTTCGCTTGCGGGTGCATGGCGCGGTCGAGCGGCCCTTCGAGCTGAGCTTCGACGAACTGCTCGCCCTCGAGCAACGCGAGCAGAGCTGCGATGTGCATTGTGTGACCGGTTGGTCTCGGCTCGGCGCGCGCTGGACGGGCGTGCGCATCGCCGACCTGGCGAAGATGGCCGGCGTGCGCCCCGAGGCGCGGCACGTGATCTTCGAGGCGGCCAAGGGCTACACGGCGAACCTGCGTCTCGACGAGGCCCTCGCCCCCGACAGCCTGGTCGCCCACCGCTTCGAAGGTGA
>JAUIJR010000422.1 GCA_030431075.1 Polyangia bacterium
GGTGCCGACGGTCTCGAGCTCGTCGAGGGCGCAGCCGAGGCCGACGGTGACCTTGAGGTCGAGGTCGCCGCTGAGGCTGGCGTCGACGGCACCGCGGACGGCACCCGTCGCGGCGCCGGCGGCACCGGCGGCCGCCTCGGCCACGAACTCGAGCTTGGCTTGCGCGGCCAACAAGGCGGCGAAGCGGGTCTTGAAGCCCGAGAGCCAGGCCTTGAATTCCGCGCGACCGTCGGCGTCGAGGCCGGCGGCGAACTGGAAGTCCACGCTCAGGCTCGGCGGGGTGCAGACGACCTCGGCCTTGGCCTTGGCGTCGACCGAAGCTTCACACTCGGCCGAGACCTCGGGGGGGGTGACGTTGCCTTCGCAAGAGCCGGAGCACTCGACGTCGACGTTGGCCGAGGCCTCGCACTTGGCGGTGGCGTTGGCTTCGCACTCGACGCCGCCGGGATCGTACTCGCACGAACCCTCGCAGCGACCCGAGCACATGCCGCCGGCGCTGAGCTCACAGGTGCCTTGGCACATGCCGTCGCAGGAACCCGAGCAGTTGGTCACGTTGCCGTTGCCATCGGTCTCGCAGTTGCCACCGACGCAAGCGGTGCAGGTGCCTTCGCAGGTACCCGAGCAGCTGCCCGAGCAGGCGGCGGCGGCCTCGAGCTCACACGAGCCCGAGCAGGTACCCGAGCACATGAAGTTCGGGGCTTGGCCTTCGCAGCGCAAGGTGCCTTCGGCTTGGCACATGGCCGCGACGTCGGCGTCGACGGCACAGCTGCCCTCGCACTTGGCTTCGATGCTGCCGGGGTCGGCTTGGACGTCACACTCGGCGGCGGCCTCGACGGCCACTTCCAAGCTCGCCTCGCACTTGGGCGGCTGGTAGCTGATCGTCAAGCTGCCCTCGACGTTGGCCTGAAGCTTCGCGCTGATGGCTCCTTGAACGGCCGCGGCCGCATCGGTGAGCGCCATGCCCGAGACATCGACGCCCAAGCTGAGCGCCATGGCTTCGATCTCGCCGCGGACCGAGCTCTTCACGTTGAGCGAAGCGGTGCGGACCGAGAGGACGGCCGAGAAGAAAGCATCGACGGAAGCGACGCCGGAGATCGAGGCGTTGCCATCGATGAGGCCTTCGGCCGGGCAGACCAGGCCACACTGCTCGCGCAGGTTGTCGACGGCGTCACAGGCCTGAAGGCCTCCAAGGGTGGCACCGGTCGCCAGCGCGGCGGCGGCGAAGGTGAGCTTGCGATTTTGAAAGAGGTTCATGATCCGAAATTCTCCAGTGTTGTCTCAGGGGGACGTTCGCCCGTGGGGAGGTGCCCCCGAGCGTCGGGATAATCCCACGCATGCCCGGGGACCCGCAACAAGTGCAATCGGCCGAAAATGGACCAAATTGTAATCCTGGCCCCACGGGGGATCCCGAGCACGGGCCCTTCGACGGGGGTCGCGCTTGCACCTTCAAAGATGTCGTTCATTACTTCGTCGGGCGCTCGCGTCCGCGGCGTGCTCGATCGGAAGGTCGAACACGACGGGGCAGTGATCGCTGATCCCCCTGTAATCCAGATCGGGATAGGCGGGGGTCGAACGAAAGCTTTGGCAGCTGTGTCGTGAACAATGTGCGCCCGGGTGGACCCGGGACCGCGCAAGAGCGCGGGGAACCCACATGAGGTCCAGCTCGCTCGGCTCGCGCCAGGCGTCGCGCTGCGGGCCGTCCCAGTAGGCCGAGCAGCCCAGGGGATTGGGCACCGGCTTTACGTTCAAGGCCGCGAGTTGGGCGATCATCTCCCGGCGCTCGGCCCCGGCGTCACGCGCCTCGGCGCCCCCGGTGAGATTGAAATCACCCAACAAGATCAAGGTCTCGTCCGCGCGAAGCCGACTTTGAATCCAGGTCCGCAGGCGCGCGACTTGCTGGCGCCGAATCTCCCGTCCTTCGGGCCGGGCCTTGAGGTGGACGGTCACCGCCAACAAGGGGCCGGCGGGCGAGTCGAAGCGCTGGGCGACCACGGGGCGGTAGCGGCCGCCCATGCTCGACACGGCGTCGACGAGCAGGGGGCCGCGCGCGCGCAGGCGATCCGGTCGCCAGGCGAAGCCGAGGTGTTGCTCGCCGTGCCCGCCCGCTTCGCTCAAGCGCAGCGACCAGCCTTCGAAGGGTCGAGCAAGGGGCGCCGCGTCGACGATCTCCTGCAAGGCGATCAGGTCGGCATCGAGGCGGCGCAGCTCGGCGTGCAGGCGCTCGAGATCCGTGTGGGCGTCGGCGGCCCCCAAGCGGCGCAGGTTCCAGGTCGCGATGCGCAGGTGCTCGGAGCTGGCCGACGGCAGCGCAGCCGGGGACAAGGCGGCGGCGATGGGCCCACGCAGCCACGCGTGCGCGGCCACCAGCGCGACGAGTCCGAGGACGCGCCAGCGCCTTCGCGTCGCCGGGGCTCGGGGGCGCGGGGAAGCTCGCGTGCGTGCATGGGGCACCACCATGCATCGGCCGTCGTTGCGACGACTTGCATCGCTGCCGCGAAAAAGTAGCGAGGGCGGCGCGGGCGACTCAGCCTTGGAACTCGTAGCGGGTCAAGTTGAGCTCGACCTCGCGGGGGAGCGAAGCGCTCGGATCGTCTGGCGTCTCGCGCGGATCGGCGGCGGCGATGCAGGCGACGAACTTGCCGCCCAAGGCCGCGACCTGGTCGGCGTCGTGGGCCAAGCTGCTGGCCAGCACCAGCTCACGCGCGCCGCCCAAGGTGGTGGTGCCGCGCTTGTCGACGCCCGCGACCTCGCAGCTCGGGCCAGCCTCGGCGTAGGGGGTCTCGATGTAGAGGTCGCCGCGGTGCACCGAGCTGGCCTCTTGCACGAAAGTCAGCTCGAGGCGCAGCGCCCAGCTACGACGCTGCGCGCGGCCTTGGAGATCTTCGAGGGTGCGCGCCGCGTCGAACTCGTAGATGCCGTCGGAGTCGAGACCGGTCAGCGAGAAGACCGGGATCTCCACCGTGTACACCGGCGAGAAGTCGGCCGCGCTGGGGGCTTGGCCCGGGCGGCGACCGACGCCGAAGACCAAGCGGATGGCGCTGAGGGTGGGCGGATCGAAGCGCCCATCGTCGGCGGCCGGCGTGCTCGAGGCACCGTCGAGTCGGTCGATGATCAAACGTTTGGCCACGCGGCAGCCTAACCGATTCGCGCTGGCTGCGCGTACACCGGCGCTGGGCGAAATCTCTCGGGCGCTGCGCCGGCCGAAATTGCGAACGCGCGCAGCCCGAGGGGCCACGCGCGTCATGTCGTCCACGAAAGGGGACCGGAGACCTAGCGGTCCCCGCGGTCCATGCGGGTCTTGCGGGTCCGACGCTTGCGACGACGCTCCGCCTCACGCTCCTTGCGCTTGTTGCGGATGCTGGGCTTCTCGTAGTGGCGGCGGCGCTTGATCTCGCGCAGGACGCCCTCGCTGGCCATCAGGCGGCGAAGCTTGCGAATCGCACGCTCCACGCCGCGATCGTCGACCTTCACCTCCAAGGCGCGGCCGGTGACCGGCACGTGGTCGTTGACGATGGTGGGCACTTCGGGCTCGGGCGTCGACATGGGACGCGGAAGGTAGGGGTTGGCTGCTTCGCGGTCAAGGCCTTTGGGCCGGCCCTGGCCGAAAGCTCCGATCCCGGTGATGCGGCCGAGCGAAGGCCCGCGGGCGCTTGCGCTTTTTGCGCCGATTTCTCCACGGCCTCGGCGCGGCCTTCTTTATAGTCGGGGCGTGGACGAGCTCGAAGCCAGCGTCGCCGCCTTTTTGACCGCATGCGGGCGGGAGCTCGAGCACCCCGACTTGCGCGGGACCCCGACGCGAGTCGCCCGCTTGTGGCGCGAGCAGTTCTTGGACGGCTACGGCCTCGACCCGGCGCAGATCTTGGGCGACCTCGTGCACGGAGAAGGGGACAACGAACTGGTGGTGGTGCGGCAGATCCCCTGCCACGGCATGTGTCCGCACCACCTCATGCCCTGGGTCGGCCACGCGACGCTCGCTTACTTGCCCGACGTGGCGCTGGTCGGTTTTGGTCGGCTCGCGGATCTGGTGCGCTGTTTTACGCACCGCCTCACTTTGCACGAGCGTGCGTGCAACGAGATCGCCGACGCGCTGATGGAAGGGCTCGGCGCGCGCGGCAGTGCGTGCGTCATCACGGCGACCCACAACTGCCTCAACGTCCCCGAGGACAAGCACGGCACGCATGTCGTGGCCTCGAGCTACCGCGGTGCTTTCAAGACGCGCACCGACTTGCAAGCGCAGCTGCGACCCTGACTTTGGAGCGGAGGGCGCCGGGCCCTGATGCCCTGCACGCGGCCTTGGGCAGGGGGTATTGCGCCAGGTTCTCGCGCGTCGCCAGATCGGCGCTAGGCTCGAAGTGATGTTGGACGAAAAACGACGACCGGATCCGGGGACCTTGGGCGCCTTGCCCATCTTCCCGCTGCCGAACGTCGTGCTCTTGCCCGGCATGATGTTGCCGCTCAACGTCTTCGAGCCGCGCTACTTGTCGATGGTCGACCACATCTTGTCGACCTCGCCCTACCTCGGCGTGCCGCTCATGCGACCGGGCGAAGACCCCGCCGCCGCCTTCTCGGCGCGGGCGCCCATCTTCGACACCTTCGGCGTCGGCGAAGTCGTCGCGCACCAGGCCCTGCCCGATGGTCGCCGGCTCATCCGCGTCGAGGGCATCGGTCGCGCGGTCATGCGGGCCGAGCTGCCCTTGCACGAGGGCTTTCGCCGGACCGTGGTCGAGCTTCTCGACGAGCCCGCGCCCTCGGAGCAGCAC
>JAUIJR010000423.1 GCA_030431075.1 Polyangia bacterium
CGACGCGCCCCGCGACGCAAGAGGCGGTAGGAGTCCTCGTGAAAGGCGCAGTAGTCGCGCTTGGCCGGCCGGGGCAGCTTTTCTTCGCTCGCCCCGCTCGGCTCGGCGGCGCCGGTCGCTCCGGTCGAGCCCGTCGCCCCGCTCGCCCCTGTGGGTCCCGTGGCCCCGCTGGCCCCCGTTGCTCCTGACGGACCCGTCGCCCCCGTCGGACCCGTCACTCCGGTTGGGCCAGTGGCGGCGGCTGGCCCCGTCGCTACCGGAGCGGTGAGCTCGGGCTCGAGCTCCGGCGCCTCGGCCACCTTCGAGGCCGCCGCGCTGGCCGCGGGCTCGACGCTCTCGCTCGCCTCGGCGCTGCGGCTGAGCCACCATGCGCCAAAGCCGGCGCCCACCAACAAGATCCCGGCCAGCGCGAGGGCGCCGACCCGCGCCGAGCGCCGCGCCGCCGCGCCGGCCTCGCTGCCGCGCAAGGCCGCGACCAGGTCTTCCATCGAGGCGAAGCGTCGCCCGGGCGAGACGGACAAGCCGCGCTCCAAGGCGCGCTGCAAGCTCGCCGGCATGTCGGGTGGCCGGCGCTCGGGCGTGACGATGCGCCCTTGGACCACATTCGAGACGTAGGAGGCGACGTTGTCGCCCATGAAGGGGCGCGCGCCAAAGAGGGCCTGAAACAAGGCCACGCAAAAGGCGAACTGGTCGCTGCGCGCGTCGGCCCCTTTGCCCTCGAACTGCTCGGGCGCCATGTACATCGGCGTGCCCACCAAGGCCCCCGTCTGCGTGGTCGCGCCCTCGAGCATGGGCAAGGCCCCCGCGTCGACCGGCCGCGCCAGCCCAAAGTCGACCACGCGCACGCGGCCGTCGTCACCGACCAGCACGTTCGCCGGCTTGAAGTCGCGGTGCACCATGCCCTCGCGGTGGGCGGCGGCCAGACCCTCGGCCGCTTGTACGAAGCGCTCGAGCACCGCCCGCCAAGGACGCGAGCCCTCAGGGGCCTCGGCGAGCCAAGCGCCGAGGTCCCGCCCGGCGACGTACTCCATCGCCAAGAAGACCTGCTCGCCGTGGGTGCCGACGTCGTAGACCTGCACCACGTGGGGGTGGCTCAAGCGCGCGAGCGAGCGGGCCTCTCGCAGCATGCGCCGCTGGGCGAGCTCGTCGGCCGCGATGTCGGGGGTCAAGACCTTGAGCGCGACCTCGCGCTGCAGCTCGGGGTCGAAGGCGCGCCACACGACGCCCATGCCGCCGGCTCCGATCTTCGCGCGCAGCTGGTAGCGGCCGATGCTGGGCGGCGCGTCCTCGGCGGCGGGCCCCGCCTCGCCGAACAAAGCCTCGGCGACCTTGGCGCGCGCGTGCCGAGCTTCGAGGTCGCCGCCGTCGGGCACGGCACCGGCGAGGGGGTCGAGCCCCACTTCGGTAGGCCCACCCGAGAGGTCGTTGGGGCCCTCGGTCACGCCCTTGCATGGTAACACTGGCGACGCTGGGACCCGCCAGCGGCGGCCTTCTCCCCATCGCGTGCGCCCATGCCCGAAATGCTGACTTCGCACGCCGGCGAGCTGGCTTCCCTGGGGACGGCCGTGTGCTGGGTGATCTCGGCGCTGGCCTTCGAGCGGGCGGGCGAACGGATCGGGTCGCTGACCTTGAACCTACTGCGCTTGTTCGTGGCCCTGGCGCTCTTGTGTGCCTATGGCGCGATCACCCGACAGATGCCCTTCCCCACCGACGCGGGCGCGCACGAGTGGGGCTGGCTCTCGGCCTCGGCCCTGATCGGCTTCGTGGTCGGCGACTTTTGCCTCCTCGGCGCCTACGTCGAGCTCGGCCCGCGCCTGAGTTCGCTGGTGATGGTGAGCACGCCCTTGTGGGCTTCGCTGCTGGGCATCGTGTGGCTGGGCGAGCGCCTGATCCCCCAACAGCTGCTCGGCATCGCCCTGGTCGTCGGCGGTATCGCCTGGGCGGTGGCCGAGCGCCCCCGGGGCCCCGGCAAACGCGTCACGCGTCGCGGTCTGGCGCTGGCCGTCGGGGGTGCGATGGGTCAAGCCGGCGGACTGCTCTTGTCCAAGCGCGGCCTCGAGCACGGCTACGATCCTTTCGCGGCCACCCAGATCCGCGTGCTGGTCGGCCTCGTGTGCTTCGCCATCATCATCACCGCGACCGGGTGGTGGCCCCGCGTCTGGCGAGCGCTGCGCGACCGCAAAGCCCTCGTCCCCACGGCCATCGGCGGCACCTTCGGGCCCTTTTTGGGCGTGGCCCTCTCGCTGATCGGCGTGCACCTCACGGCCGAAGCCGGCGTCGCCGCGACCTTGATGGCCCTGACCCCGATCATCATGATTCCGGCCGTCCGCTTGCGCGGGGAGACCGTCGGCCCGGGCGGCTGGCTCGGCGCGATGCTCGGCGTCGCCGGCGCGGCCCTGCTCTTTTTTGCGTGAGCTGAGCTAGGGCGAAGCTTCGGCGACCTCGACCGGCGCCGGGATGGCCCGCGTCAGGGCGCGCAACATCTCGATCCGTTCCACCGAACTGCGCGTGTCCCCCGGGGCGCGGAGCAAACGAGCTTCGAGCCATCCATAGCGTCCCATGACCAAGGCCAAGGTCACCGCCTGAAAGCTCGGCACCCCGTCGAAGACCATTGCTCCGTTGCGAAGGTATTCGTCGAGTCGCGCTCCGTAGTAGTCCGGCAATTCGGCCCAGTGCATGGCTTGTCGCGCGTGATGGAGTGCGTGGTATCCGTTGTTGAAGCAGCGCCGGTTGTGGTGCGTATTGAGCAGGGTCGTACCGAGGGTGTGCGCATCGTCGCCCCCCGGCTTGATGAAGGCGTGCTGCCCCCAGTTGCCCAGCATCATCAAGAAGCGCGCCGCCGCGATGGGAACCACGAAGACGACCAAGGTCGCCTGCCAGTCCAGGTAGGCCAAAGCCCCGATGATCGCCCAGCTCAACAGCGCCCCCCCGACGATCCTTCGGGCGATGTCGTAGCGTTTGCGCCGTACGAAGTAGGTGATCAGCAGAGGCATCCCCACGAACATGAAGGTCCCCAGGTAGAGGCCGAGGTGAGCGCCGCTGTCTCGATTGAACGGGAGCGTCGAGCTGAGATCCTCATGCTCGTTGTCCTCCGGGTGGTGCATGGCGAGGTGATGCGCCCAGTAGGACCAAACGGTCTGCCCGAAGAAGAAGCCGACGAAGTTGGGGACGACCTTGTTGAGCGTCTTGTTGTGAAACCAAGGTCGATGCAGCTGGACGTGCATGGCCAAGATGAAGGCGTCCACAAAGCGCAGGAACAGCAGCAAGTAGGCGGCGATCGTCCACCCCGACCGAAAGCGGTCGACGTACATCAAGCCCGCCGCGATCGGCATCCCGATCGCCATCCGCAAGATCAGCCGCGCGCCGAGTAGGTCGCGTCGGTCCTTGAGCAAGCGCAGCAACAGCGGGTCGAAGACCGAGCGCGACCACCAAGGCTCAGCCGCGCGATCGACCGGGTGCGCGAGCAGACGGGGTTCGACCTTCACCGCGGACCTCCCGTCGCGTCCGGGGTCTGACGAGGACGAGGAACCTGCTTCGGATGGCTGTGCGGGGCGCGTGGGATTGACCAACCTCCCAGGCGCCTGCGGACGCAACAAGTCTCCATTACGTCATGGGCCGTGAGCGCCTCCCCAGGGGCGGTGTCGCGCCTGCACGCCCCAACCGAGCGCCTGGGGCCGGTCGGAGCTAGACTCCCCGCATGTGGGACGAACGCTACGGCGAGTCCGAGTGGGCCTACGGCACGCAAGCCAACGACTGGCTGGTCGAGCTCGCCGAGCAGATCCCGAGCGGGCCGGTCCTCTGCCTGGCCGAGGGCCAAGGTCGCAACGCGGTCTTCTTGGCGCAGCGCGGCCACGCGGTGACGGCCGTCGATCAGTCCGCGGTGGGTCTGGCCCGCGCGCGCGAGCTGGCCGCGTCACGCAAAGTCTCCATCGAGACGGTGCAGGCCGACTTGCGCGACTACCCCCTCCCCGCCTCGCACTTCGCGGCCATCGTCTCGATCTGGGCCCACATGCCCAGCGAAGTCCGCGTCCCCTTGCACGCCCGCTGCTTCGAGGCCCTGAGGCCCGGCGGCCTCTTCATCCTCGAGGCCTACACCCCCGAGCAGCTCGAACGCGACACGGGCGGCCCCAAGAACGACGACTTTTTGCTGACCCGCGCCCGCCTCGAGCGCGAGCTACCCGGCCTCGAAGTCCTGCGCTGCGAGACCAAGCTGCGCATGGTGTCCGAAGGCAAGTACCACCAAGGCGAGTCGGCCGTCGTCCAGTACCTGGGTCGCAAGCCGAGCTAGCTTCGCTCACGGTCTTGCGGCGGGCATGGGCACCTCGACCCGCCGATAAAAACCCTCGAACCAGGGCGTCCAGGTCTTGCCCTTTGGCGAGGTCTCGAAGAACTGACGCACGCGCCCATCTTCGAGCTGCGTCCAGGTCCCCCGCATACGCTGGCTTTTGCCGTCGGGTGTGCGGTAGCTGCCCTCGAGCACCATCGAGCCGTCGACGAGGCCGCCTTCCAAGTCGATGCTGCTGCCGCTCGCGTCGACCCAATGCTGCACCCACTTGCCGGTGGCCGGCAGGTACTGGTTGGTGCTGGTGCCCGAGCCCCCGTTAGCGCTGCGCCAGTGTTCGATGAGCGCACACCCACCGTGCGCCACCTCGATCTCGTTGAAGCCGGCGAACTGACCGTCCTTCGACTCGACGACCCACTGCCCGCGCCAAAAGTCGAATTGGCGAAAGGCCGCGTCTTCGCAGG
>JAUIJR010000019.1 GCA_030431075.1 Polyangia bacterium
GCACTGCATCTTCGTCGACAACGGCCTGCTGCGAAAAAACGAGCGCCAGCAAGTCGAGACCATGTTCAACGGCCACCTGGCCAACCCGCTGATCGTGGCCGACGCTGAGTCGACCTTCTTGGACGAGCTCACCGGGGTCACCGACCCGGAAAAGAAGCGCAAGGCGATCGGCAAGACCTTCATCGACGTCTTCGACGCCAAGGCCAAAGAGCTGGGCGGCGCCGACTACCTGGTCCAAGGGACCTTGTACCCGGATGTGATCGAGTCGGTCTCGGCCCGCGGCCCCTCGGCCACCATCAAGACCCACCACAACGTGGGCGGCTTGCCCGAGAAGATGAAGATGGGCGTGGTCGAGCCCCTGCGCGAGCTCTTCAAAGACGAGGTCCGCAAGCTCGGGCAGGTGTTGGGCCTGACCGAGGAGATGGTCTGGCGCCATCCCTTCCCGGGGCCCGGGCTGGGCGTGCGCATCTTGGGCGAGGTGACCAAAGCGCGCTGCGATCTGCTGCGCGAGGCGGACTACATCATCACCGAGGAGATCAAAGCGGCCGGCTGGTACCGGCGTACCTGGCAGGCCTTTGGTGTGCTGCTCCCGGTGAATACCGTCGGCGTGATGGGCGACGCCCGCACCTACGAGAACGCCCTGGCCGTGCGCGTGGTCGAGAGCGTGGACGCCATGACCGCCGACTGGGCGCACTTGCCCTACGACTTGTTGGGGCGGATCTCGAACCGCATCATCAACGAAGTGCGCGGCATCAACCGCGTCACCTACGACATCAGCTCGAAGCCGCCCGCGACCATTGAGTGGGAATAGGCGAGTGGGAGTAGGGGGGCGGTCCGGCGCCGCGGGGTTGGACCCTCTCTTCGATGTTGCATATCGATGAACGTCGATGTAATTGAGTCTCACAAGGACCCTCCGCATGCCTTCTCGGACCACTGCCGCCGCACGTCGAAGCGTGTCTGCCTCTGATCCGGCGGCGTGCGCGGCCCGGCTCAAGGCCCTGGCGGACGCGACACGCCTCGAGATGGTCGCCCTGGTCGCGCGCGCCGGTGCGCCGCTTTGTGCCTGCGAGATCGAAGCGCACTTCGAGCTCTCGCAGTCGACGATTTCGCATCACCTTCGCTTGCTCCGCCAAGCCGGCATCTTGGACGCCGAGCGCCGTGGCACTTGGGCCTTCTATTCGCTCGCGGAGGGGGCAGGCGACCCTCTGGCCGAAGTCCTCGCCATCCTCCGAAGCTGACGACGACGGGCCTGTCCTCGCTCCGACCTTTCACCCTTTGTATCGATGAACTTCGATGTTCTGCGTCGCTCGCAGACGTGGACACCGCCGACCAGATCCAACGCATATGGGCATCTTCGAGAAGTACCTCTCTTTATGGGTCGCGCTGGCGATCGGCGCCGGCATCGGCTTGGGGGTCTTGGCCCCCGGCGCTTTCGAGGGCGTGGCCGGCCTCGAAGTGGCTGGCGTCAACTTGGTCGTCGCCGTGCTGATCTGGCTGATGATCTACCCGATGATGCTCAAGGTCGATCCCGGCTGCTTGCGGGAGGTCGGCCGAAAGCCCAAGGGGCTCGCGCTGACATTGGTCGTGAACTGGCTGATCAAGCCCTTCACGATGGCCGCGCTGGGCATCTTGTTCTTCCGCATCGTGTTTGCGGGGCTGGTCCCCGAAGCCGACGCCGAGCAGTACATCGCGGGCATGATCTTGCTCGGGGTCGCGCCGTGCACGGCCATGGTCTTCGTGTGGAGCCACCTGACGCGCGGCGACGCCAACTACACCTTGGTGCAGGTTTCGGTGAACGACCTGATCTTGGTTTTCGCCTTCGCCCCGATCGCCGGCCTGCTGCTCGGCGTGACCGACTTGCAGGTGCCCTGGGGGACCCTGGTCGCCTCGGTCGCCTTGTTCGTGGTCGTCCCCTTGGGCGCGGGCATCGCGACCCAGCGGGTGTTGTCGAATGAGCGGGTCGAGGCCCTCGGGCAGCGCCTCAAGCCCACCTCGATCATGGGCTTGCTCCTTACGGTCGTGCTCTTGTTCGGCTTTCAGGCCCAGACCATCTTGGACCAGCCGATGCGCGTGGCGCTCATCGCCGTGCCCTTGTTGATCCAAAGCTACGGCATCTTCGCCATCGCCTACGCGCTCGCGCGCGTCATGGGCTTGCCCTTCGAAGTCGCCGCGCCCGCGGCAATGATCGGCACCTCGAACTTCTTCGAGCTCGCCGTCGCCGTCGCCATCAGCTTGTTCGGCTTGTCCTCGGGGGCCGCCTTGGCCACCGTGGTCGGCGTGCTGATCGAGGTGCCAGTGATGCTCTCGCTCGTCGCCTTCGCCAACCGCACGCGAGGCTGGTTTCCCGCCGAAGCGAGCTAGCGAGCAAGTACGCGATGGCCGCGTCGCGGCGTTTGCGGGGCCCCAGAGCGCGCACCTGTCGCGTGCACCCTTGGCTACCATCCTTAGGTGCAAAGAGCCTCTGGACTTGTCGTCGCTGTGTTGTTGCTGGGGTCGGCGTGCGCCGACGATGTGGGGGCGAGTGACGATACTTCGACCGAGTCGGGTACGGAGAGCAGCGAGGGAGAGACGAGCTCCGAGACTGGTGATGGCGACGGGGATGGCGACGGCGACGGGGACGGAGACGGAGATGGCGACGGAGATGGCGATGGAGACGGCGATGGCGATGGAGACGGCGATGGCGATGGAGACGGAGACGGCGATGGAGAGGGAGATGGCGATGGAGACGGCGATGGCGATGGAGACGGCGATGGCGATGGAGACGGAGACGGCGATGGAGATGGAGATGGCGATGGAGACGGAGATGGCGATGGAGACGGCGATGGCGATGGCGATGGCGATGGCGATGGCGATGGCGATGGCGATGGCGATGGCGATGGCGACGGAGACGGCGACGGCGACGGCGACGGCGACGCGTGTGCCACGAACGACCCTTGCGTAAACGGCACCTGCGCGGACTCGATGGGCGTCGCCACTTGCGCGTGCGAGCTCGGTTACGCGGGACAGTTCTGCAATACCTGTGCGGGCGGCTTTCACCTCGACGCGGGGGCTTGCGTCCTCGACGAGAAGTGCCTGCCGCAGACCTGCTCGGGGAGCACGGCTGGGGGCTGCACCGAGATGTCTGGCGTCGTGGTGTGCAGTTGCAACGCCGGTTACACGGGGACCTACTGCGAGAGTTGCGACGCCGGCTATCACTTCGATGCCGAGGGCGACTGCGTCGCCGACGATGACTGCTCGGTGTCCGATCCCTGCGTGGACGGGACTTGCGTCGTGAACGGCGGCGTCTCGAGTTGCACATGCGACCCGGGCTACGCGGGCGCGCTATGCGACAGCTGCGCGGCCGGCTTTCACGATGACGGGGGAGCTTGCGTGCTCGACGAGTCGTGCCTGCCGAGCAGCTGTTCGGGGGCGGGGGACTGCGCCGTGAGCATGGGCGAGGTCAGCTGCACCTGCGACGAGGGCTACGAGGGCAGCTACTGCGACGCGTGCGACAGCGGCTATCACTTTGAAGGCGGCGACTGTGTGGTCGACGAGGACTGCTCGGCATCGGATCCCTGCGTCGATGGCGTGTGCGACGACAGCGGCGGCGTCATCAGCTGTGCGTGCGATACCGGCTACGCCGGCGACACCTGCGACAGCTGCGCGCCGGGCTTTCACGACGACGCGGGCGAGTGTGTGCTCGACGAGCAGTGCATGAGCAACACCTGCTCGGGCACCGGGACTTGCGAGGCCTCGGGCGGCGTCGTCAGCTGCACCTCTTGCGACACCGGCTACGACGGGACCTACTGCGATCAGTGCGACAACGGCTACCACCGAGAAGGGGAGCTGTGCGTCATCGACGAGGACTGCAGCAACGACCCCTGCGCTGCGGGCGGGACCTGTGATGCGAGCGGCGGAGTTCAAAGCTGCATCTGTGATGTCGGCTATACCGGCGCGCTTTGTGACAGCTGCTACCCCGGCTATCACTTCGAAGGCGAGCTGTGCGTCCTCGACGAGCTTTGCTTGCCCTTTGCCAACCTCTGTCCGAGCGACGGCGTCTGCGACGACAGTTCGGGGGTCATCCAGTGCGCATGCGATCCGGGCTTTTTCGAGTGCGACTACGCGTGCAAGGCCTACGATGGGGCGGAGGCAGCGGACACCGGCCACCTGACCAACAACTCGAGTATCAACGGCGCGACGACCTGGCAGAGCTTCACGCCGACCGCGAGCGGCTACCTTACGCGGCTCGAGATTCCGGGGCTGTCGTTCAGTGGTGGAAATGACCAGGGCACCTTGAAGCTCTACGTCGGCGAGGCGGCCTGCTCCTACCAGCCATGCGACGAACCGCTCGTCACCTTGGAACAGACCCTCGTCATCGGGCTCAACAGCTTCGACATCGATCGCCCCTTTCCCGTCGTTGCGGGGCAGAAGTACAGCTGGCTGCTGACCAACGGCGCCACCTTGACCATGCAAATCTCGAGCCCCGGCAGCTACGCAGGGGGAGCGATCTACGGCGACCAGACTGGCGCCGGGACCGGGAACGACATCAACTTCCAGACCTACGTGACCCCGGGCAGCTGTCCTTGACGGCTACCGCGGGGCGGCGGCGCGTTTGTGCACCGGAGCCTTTGCGCCCGGTCCAAACGCGCTACTCTGCAGGCGCATGAGCGTGCGCGTCAAACACGAAGAGGCGCCCGGCGCGGACGCGTCGGTGGACCTGGTCGACGCGCGCGAAGGCCCCGACGAGGTGCAAGCGCCGGCCAGCTTGCGACCGCAAAGCTTCGAGGACTACGTCGGCCAAGCGCCGCTCATCGACAAGCTGCGCGTCTACGTCGAGGCCGCCACCCAGCGCAAAGAGCCGCTGGACCATGTGCTCTTGCACGGCCCGCCCGGCCTGGGCAAGACCACCTTGGCGCAGATCATCGCCAACGAGATGGGGGCGCGCTTGCACACCACCTCGGGTCCGGCCATCGAGCACAAGGGCGTGCTCGCGGGGCTGCTCACCGGCCTCGAGGCGCGCGAAGTGCTCTTCATCGACGAGATTCACCGCCTCTCGCCGACCGTCGAAGAGACCCTGTACTCCGCGATGGAGGACGGCCGCATCGACATCCCGATGGGGGAGGGGAGCTCGGCCAACACCATGAGCATCAGCTTGGCGCCCTTCACCTTGGTCGGCGCGACCACGCGCACGGCCTTGCTCAGCGCGCCCTTGCGGGACCGCTTTCACATCGTCGAGGGCCTCGAGTTTTACGAGGACGAGGAACTCGCCCGCATCGTCACGCGCACGGCCGCCTTGTTGGGCTTGCCGGCCACCGCCGAGGGCGCGCACGAGATCGGGCGGCGCAGCCGTGGCACGCCGCGCATCGCCAATCGACTCACGCGACGCGTGCGAGACTTCGTGCAGGTCGACGGCTCGAAGCGCATCGAGCGTGAGTCGGCCGCGCGGCATCTCGATCGCTTGCAGGTCGATGCGGCCGGCCTCAACCGTCACGACCGCCGCATCCTCGAGATCATCATCGACAGCTTTGGCGGGGGACCCGTCGGTGTGGAGGCCTTGGCCGCGAGCCTCGGCACTCCACGCGACACCCTCGAGGACGTGCACGAGCCCTTCTTGTTGCAGCGGGGCTTTTTGATCCGAACCCCGCGGGGGCGCATGACCACCGCGCGCGCCGCGACGCACATCGGCCACGAGACGGCGGGCGAAGAGGCCTCGGCCGCGCGGGCCCGCGGGCGTGGCGGCGAGTCCGGCGGCCAGACCACCTTGCTGTGAGCGACGCGAGCCGAGAGCGAGAAGGCGAAGGCCAAGTCGAAGACCAAGGTGAGGGCGAGGCCGCCAGCGCCTTGGCCCAAAGCGCGTCCTTCGTCGAGCGGGCGGAGGAACTCGCCGACTTGGTGCCGGCCGACCGCAAGAGCCTTGGCCGCGCCTTTTACTACCAGCTGCCCCTCGAGCGCGCCGAGCTGCTGAGCACCTTGGCCGCGGCCGAGGGGGTCAATGCGGTGAAGTCGGATGCCTTCCCGGAGTTTGGGCCGCCGGTGCGCTCGAGCGAGTTCACGGCGACCTTGGGCGAGCGCAGCTTTTTGCTGCGGCGTTCTGCTTCCGAGCGTGGGGCGGCGGGGACGGGCTTGTGGCCGAGCTTGTTCTTGCGAGGTCGCATCCACCCGAGCGCGCACGGATCCATGCTCGAGCTGCGCTTCGCCTACGGGCGGCCGAGCTGGGCCTGGCAGAGAGCCGCCGGCCTCGTCTTGTTGGCGGTTCTCGGCGTCGCATGGATCTTCTTGGGACAGGCGGGGGCCGTGATGCAGCGCGCGATCATGGTGGCGATCTTGCTGCTCTTCGTCTCGCCGCTGATCCTCAACGACGTCGCGCGGCGGCGTCGCCTCGAGGCCGACCAGCGCGAGCTGCTCGCCTTCGCGGAGCGCACCTTCGGGGCCTTGGCCATCGGACGCGCGCAGGGCCCGGGGCCTTATCGCGAGAGCGCCAAAGCGGGCGGGCCCAGCTGAGCTGTCGGCTGAGCTGTCGGCTGAGCTGCCGGCTGAGCTGGGTCGCCAAGTGTGCGATGCTCGACGCGGATGCCCGAGGGTGCAGCGGTCGCGGATCGACGAAGTCCCCACTGGCCGGCACTCGTCGTGGCCGCGCTGCTATGGCTGGTCTTCTTTCGCATGGAGGCCACCTTGGGCTTCAAGGCGCGCTTCGGCGGGCCGGCGACGATGCAGCACAGTCCCATGTGGGACTTTTTGTACGTCCGCACGAACGAGCACCTGTTTTGGATCGCCCATATCGGGCTGGCCCTGCCGGCCGCGATCTTGACCGGGTGGAGCCTCGCGCCGGGCTTCGAGCGGCTGCGCGCGCGCTTGCGAGAGCTGGGCGCGGCTGAGGCCTCGCGCTGGCGTCGGTGGCTCGGCGGCTACGGACTCCTGCTCTTTGCGACGGCGATGCTCATGCACGCGCTCGTCATGCTCGGGGGGCCGGTCACCGACGATGAGTACGCCGTGCGCTTCGGGGCCGAGATCTGGCTCGAGGGTGGGCTCTCGGTCGAGCTGCCGGACCCCCGCTCGGCCTTCTTGCTGCCCTTCACTTACCTCGAAGACGGGCGCATCTCCTCGATGGACTTCCCCGGGGCGATCGCCGTTCGGGCCTTGTCCCTGGTCACGCACTTGGGCGCGCTGCTCTACGCGGCGATGGCCGCACTGACCGGCGTGTTGGTGGTGGCCACGGTCGAGCGCCTGTGGGGGCGACGCATCGCGCTGCTGGCCATGTTGGTGTGGGCGTTGTGCCCCTTGGCCTTGTGGGTCTCGGCCACCACCCACGCGCATGTGGCCTCGCGCTTGGGCATCGCCGCCGCCTTGTACTTGCTCGCTCGCCTCGAGACCGAGGGCGCGACCCGGGGCCGTGACTTTTTCGCGTTGGGCCTGGTCGCGGGCTTGGCCTTTTGCGTGCGACCCGCGGAGACGGGGGCCCTCCTCGCGCCGCTGGGGGCCTTGTGGGCGCTGCGAGCTGGGCGACGCCAAGCGGGCGCGGCGCGGGGCTTGGGCCTCGCCTTGCTGGGGCTGCTCGGGCCCTTGTTGGCCTTTGCCGCTTACAACGCCGCGCTGACCGGGGACCCCTTGGTGCAGGCCCGCTTCGTGCCCGACAAGATCCTCGCCACGCAGATCGAGCCCCTCTCGTCTTGGGATCGAATTGGGGTCAACGCCGGGCACAACCTGAGCTTGGTGACCGTCTACGCCGGGGGACCCTTGATGGTGGCGAGTTGGATCGCCGGCATCTTGTCGAGCGGCCGTCACTCCGCGCGCGGGGCCTATGTCGCCGCCCTGATCTTGGGCTTGGCCATGCACGCGGCCTTGGCCCTGCTCCACGACGACGTCGGCGTACATGTCGTCGGGCCCATGCACTTCACCGACACCGCGCCGAGCTTGGTCGTGTTGGCCGCCGCCGGCTGGCACTTCATCGACACGCGTTGGACGCCGGGCCCTTGGCACGCGCGAGTCTTTGGTGCCGTGCTATGCGCGGGCGTCTTGGGCTACGGCAGCTTTGCGTGGGTGCATGGCAAGAGCGTCCGCGAGGCGAGCGAGCTGCGCGATGCACCCCACGCCTTCCTCGATGCCCAAGGGGTCGAAGACGCCATCATCCTCGCATTTCCCCCGGGCTACTACTTCAACTTCGACGCCGAGATCAGCGGCGCGTGGGTGCTTCAGAATCCCTACCCGCACCCGAGCTGGTCGAAGGGGCGCATCTTCGTCGCGATCGACGCCGACGCCGCTGCCTTGGCCCGGGCCTTTCCCGACCGGCCGCTTTTGCGGCTGACCCGCGACCCCCAAGGCGACCAGTGGTCGCTGACGGCGGTCGCCGCGCCCTAGGTCACCGTTCGGCGCCGAAAGCGGGGCAAAAAACCACGGGCCCGAGCGCGGGGAAGTGCGCGGGCTGGCGATAGAGTCGGGGCGTGAACATCTCGACGGATGCGTTGCAGGTCGTGGTCACCCGTGGGCTCGAAGACGGCGGTCGGGTCGCGGCCCTGGCGCTGGGCACCGCCTTGGCGGCCCTCGCCAACGGCAAGGACGCCTGGCTCTTTTTGGCCCTCGACTCGACGCCGCTGGGGACGCCGACCGGCTGTCGCGGCATCATCCCGCGGGGCTTCACCGATGACCTCGACGAGCAGGTGGCGACCTTCATGGAGATGGGGGGCCACGTCGAGGTCTGTTCCTCGTGCTACCGCGAGTACTGCCGACACCTGCCCCAAGGCGAGGGCGGCGCGCTGCTGCGCGAGGGCGTGACCATCGAAAGTATGGGAGTATTGGTGGAGCGCGCGGAGCGGATGCCCGTCATCAGCTTTTAGTGCCTCTGGAAGTGGAGTCGATGCCCGACGAAGCCCGTAGTAGTTCCGAACTCGTCGAGTTCGGCCGGCAGCTCGCCGAAATGCGGGCCAAGCTCGAAGGGGTCGAGCGCGTGGCCGACGAGGACCGCGTGGCCTTGTGTGTGTTCAGCGGAGAGCTCGACAAGCTGATCGCGGCCTTCGTCATCGCCAACGGGGCGGCGGCGATGGGCAGCGAGGTCACGATGTTCTTCACCTTTTGGGGCACCTCGGCCCTGCGCGAGGGCAGGGCGAAAAAGAGCCTGCTCGAGCGACTGATGGGGCGGGTCATCAAGCCGGGGGTACGCGGGGCCAAGCTCTCCCGCATGCAGTTCGGCGGTGGGGGACCCATCTTGATGCGACGCTTGATGCAGCAAAAGGGCGTGGCTTCTCTCGAAGAGATGATGGAGCTCGCCGGCGAGCTCGGCGTCAAGATCTACATCTGCACGATGTCGATGGATCTGCTGGGCTTCAAAGAAGACGAGTTCAAACACCTGCCGGGCGTCGAGTACTGCGGCGTCGCCGGCTTTTTGGAAGCTGCGATGCCCAGTCGCGTGACCTTGTTCATCTAGCGCCATGAAGACCATCGACGCCCGTGGAAAATCCTGTCCCATGCCGATCGTGCTGACGGCCAAGGCCTCGCGCGACCTGCAACCAGGCGGCGAGCTGCAAGTGCTCGCCGACGACCGCGCCTTCCCCAAAGACGTGAAGGCCTGGTGCACCAAGACCGGGCACGAGCTGCTCAACGTCGAGTACGCCGAAGGTCACTACAAAGCGACCATCCGGCGGAACTGATCCGCCCGCGCGCGGGGGCTCAGCGCGCGCGCTTGCGGCGGCTTTGGGCGAAAGCGGCGTCGAGGGCCGCACGGCGCATGGGCTTGGCGAGCACGGCGTCGGCCCCGGCGCGCTCGGCGAGCTCGCGGGTGCCGTCGTCGAGCTGGCCGCTGACCGCGACGATCGGCAGGTCGCGGTGCGGCGAGGCCCGTACCCAGCGGGCGAGCTCGAAGCCGCTGGTCTGCGGCATGTAGCAGTCGATGATCATGGCGTCGAACTGCGTCGACTCGAGGCAGGCCTTGGCCTCGTCGGCGCTGCGGGCGAGCTGGGGGCGGTGCCCTAAAAGGCGCACCGTCGCGGACATCGTGCGCAAGGAGACCGACTCGTCGTCGACGATCAGGACGCGTAGGGTCTCGCCGTCGCCGGGACTCGAAGAGGGGGGAGGGATGTCGAAGGCGCCCGAGTGCGCCGGCGTGACGACGCTCGGGGTCGCGCCGCTGGGTGGCGTAGCCTCGAGGCGCGTGGGCGGGGCCATGTGCTCGCGTCGCTCCACGAACTCGGCGACCTCCAGCATCATGGTCGCCAGCTCGTCGTCGTCCACGAAGCCGCGCACGCGGGTCATCACGTACTCGACGACGTCGTTTTCTCGTTGTGGGGGGACCTGGCCGTCCTCGAAGCCGAGCTCCATGGCCGCACGCTCGAGCGCCCGGTCGACCCAGGTCTTGGCGACGTGCGCTTCGAGAAGCTCACGAAAGGCCAACACGAACGAAGAACTCGCCACCGCCGCGAAATTAGCAGTCGCTCGGGCCCCCTCCAAGGCAGCTGGCTGCGGCGAGATGCCTCAGTTCTGCGCGGATCCCCGGCGAGTCACCGGCCTTCGCGCCCGTGGGCGCAACGCGCAGCTCGACTGCAGCGGCGAGCTCGCTAGGGCTGCGCGGCCTCGACGGCGAGGTCCCAGCCCTTCGAGATCGTATTTTCCTTGATCTCGATACGGGGGGACTCGCCAAAGACCCACAGCGCCTCGCCCAGCTCCTCGGTCTTTTGTGGCTTGCCCCACTTGGACTCGAAAAAGCCCATCATCTCGTCTTTGGCCGCGGGGTTGAGCTCCCAGGGCAGCGTGAACCAAAAGCGGCGCACCTTGCCTTCGTCGTCGAAGCTCAGGTTCACGCGGGTCCAGTACTTCTCGTACTCGGTCGGTCCGAACTCGAGGTGCATGCTGGGCTTGGGCGCGCCAAGGCCCTGGGCCTTGTCGCCCACCATCGCCTCGAGCTGCTTGCGATCGGCGTCGGCGTCCTCTTGGGTCTTCTCGATGAGGACCTCGGGATAGGCCGCGCGCAGGGTGTCGGCGTCGGCCCCGAGCAAGGGCGCGGGGGAGGCGAAGGCGAGCTCGGCCCCCTCGCCGAGGAACTCTCGGTAGGGCCGGTAGTGGGTGATCTCGAGATCCCAGTCCTCGCCGAAGCCGGGCTTGAGCGAGGCTCGCAGCCCCTTTTTCGGGTTGAACCAGGTGAAGAGCTCGCGCCCGAGCTCTTCGCCCGCCAAGGGCTCGCCCCACTTTGCGCTGACCGTCGCCTTGGCGTCTTTGTTCGGCAACGCGAAGTACAAGCGCGTGATCGACTTGCCGTCCTCGCCCACGTCCGCGACGAAGTAGATGTCGGGATAGGCCGGGTCCTTGATGGTGTCGTCCTCGGGCAGGGAGGCGACGCGCTTTTTGGCCTCCTCGACCGACATCCCGGGTTCGACGCCTTGGTAGACGGCGGGGATCGTCACCGCGTCGCCCTCGATCAGGGTGGCGGGCTCCTTGGCGGCCACGGGGGGAGCTGCGGACCCGTCCGCTTCATCGGCGACGTCGTCGCTTTTGCAGGCCCCGAACAGCGAGCTCGAGCAAAAAAAGGCGAGGACGAGAAGGGAAGGGCGGCGCATGGGAGGGGGGACGGCGTCGGGCGCCGCCGGATCACGCTAAGGAAGAGCGCGGGCAGGCGTCAAGCCGCGCCCAGGCCTCGCTCAGGCCTCACCAGCTGCGAGATGCAAGCTCGGGCCACGCATGCGCACGCTCGCCGAGGGATCGCGGGGGACCCAGATCTGAAGCTCGCCGCCCGGAAGGCGCAGGGGGATCCACTGCTCGGCCGGGAGCCGCCCTTCGCGGACGGCGGCGGCCGCCGTCGCGCACGCACCGGTGCCACACGCCAAGGTGATGCCGCAGCCGCGCTCCCAGACCCACAAGGTGATGCCCCCATCGGCGTCGATGCGGGCGAACTCGACGTTCGTGCGCTGCGGGTAGGCGGGGTCGGTCTCGATGCTGGGGCCGAGCTCGCGGGCGAGGGCCTCGGGGTCTTCGTCGTCGACGAAGGCGATGGCGTGGGGGTTGCCCATCGAGACCGACAAAAAGCTGCGCTCGCCGGCCGCGGCCGGGTGTTCGCGCTCACCGATCTTGGCTGGGCCCATGTCGACGCCGACCTCGGCCCGGCCATCGCCGGTGGTGGAGAGCAGCTCGCAACGCAGCGCCCCGGCGTCGGTCTCGACCTCGAAGGCTTCGCGCAGCTCGAGGCGCTCGGCCAGCCAGTGGGCGACACAGCGCAGACCGTTGCCGCACATCTCGGGACGCGAGCCATCGTGGTTGATGACGATCATACGGGCCACGGCCTCACCTTCGGCCTGTGTCACCACCAAAAGGCCGTCGGCCCCGATGCCGTGCTTTCGATCGCACAAGCTCGGCGCGCGTGCGGCGAGGCCCTCGAGCTCGGCACGCAAGGCGGCTTCGTCCCCGTCGAGACGGTCGACGAGGAGGAAGTCGTTCCCGATCCCCTCGACCTTCAAGTAGGACAGAGGCGCGGTCGACATGGCTCAGGGGGCCGGGGCTTCGGCGGGCGCTTCGGCCGGGGCGTCGGCGGGCGCGTCGGCGGGAGCTTCAGCGGGCGCGTCGGCCGGAGCTTCAGCGGGCGCTTCGGCCGGGACGTCGGCGGGCACATCAGCCGGGACGTCGGCCGGGACGTCGGCCGGGACTTCGGCAGGGACTTCTGCAGGAGCTTCTGCAGGAATTGGGTCATCGCCCAGCGCCGACTCGACCACGACTCGGCCCTTGCCGGTGGCGGCGGCCCGCTTGGCGGCGGCCGCCTCGGCGCTCAGCACGGGTTGCGGGCGGGGACCGAGGTCTTGCTCGTAGTCGAACTCTTCGTCGCCGCTGACCTGGCGCTTGGCCAGCTCGTCCTCTTGGCTCTCTTCTTGGAGGAAGGAGCTGCCCGAGTGGGCCGACTGGTAGGCCAGGTACATGGCCAGGACCATGAAGCCACCGGCGCAGATCTGGGTGAGCCGCGCCATGAAGTCCCCTCCGCCGCCGCCGCCAAAGACCGACTGCGAGGCACCGCCGCCGAGGGCCGCACCGAGTCCGCCGCCCTTGCCCGACTGCAGGAGGATGGCGAGCACCATCACGGTGGCGACGACGATGTAGACGATGGTGAGAAAGGCGACCATTTGCGTGGGTCCGGGTCAGGAGGTGGGCGCGGCGGGCACGAGGGCCGCTCAGGCGGGGCGGCCTGCGGACGCGGCGCGCACGATATCGAGGAAGCTGCTGGCGTCAAGCGAGGCCCCCCCGACCAGGAATCCATCGATGTCGGGGGCGGCGATCAGGTCCGGGGCGTTCGCGGGTTTGACGCTACCACCGTAGAGGATGGATCTGTCATCGCCGGCTTGGCCGTATTGCTCGCGCAGGTGGGCGCGAATCGCGGCGTGCATCGCCGAGGCCTGCTCGGGGCTGGCCGTGCGACCGGTGCCGATGGCCCAGACCGGCTCGTAGGCGAAGACAATTCGTGCCCCGGCAGCCTCGACGTCTACATTGCCAAGCGCCTCGGAAATCTGCGAGATCACGACGCTTTCGTGCTTCCCGGCGTCGCGCTGTTCGAGGGTCTCTCCGACGCACAGCACCACCGACAAGCCTCCCCCGAGGGCGGCCTCGAGCTTGGCCGGGACCAGCGCGGCGTCGCCGTACATGGCGCGGCGCTCGCTGTGCCCCACGATCGCGAAGCTCACGCCGGCGTCTCGAAGCATGGCCGGACCGACCTCGCCGGTGAACGCGCCCGACTCCTGGGCGCCGCAGTCCTGCGCAAGCAGCGCGAGCTCCTTGGGGGCCTCACCGCTGTGGGGCCGGACCACGTCGAGGGCCACGAAGCTGGGCGCGACCCCGGCGCGGACGCCGGCCGAGCCCTCCAGGGCCTCGGGCAGCCCCGCCGCCATGGCCGCGGCCACCTCGGCCGCCGGGCCCCGCAGGTGGTTTTGCTTCCAGTTTCCAAAGACGTAGGTCTGGCGAGGGTGCGGCATGTCGTTCACTGGGCCTGGTGTGGGGCTGGGGGGCGGGCTCTTAGGCGGGGTCGAGCAGGGCGTCGAGGCCGGGGAGGCGGCCGCCGGCTTCGACGTAGGTCAAGCTCGCGCCGCCGCCGGTGCTGACGTGGTCGATGGCCTCGGCCACGCCGGCTTGGTTGACGGCCGCGACCGAGTCGCCCCCCCCGACGACGCGAAAGCCCTTGGCCTCGGCCATCGCCTTGGCGATGCCCAAGGTGCCCTCGGCGAAGGCGGGGTTTTCGAACACGCCCATGGGGCCGTTCCAAAAGACGGTGCCGGCGCGATTGATGGCCGCCGCGAAACGACGGGTGCTCTGAGGGCCGATGTCCAAGGCCATCGCGTCGGCCGGGAAGGGGGTGCCTTCGGTCTCGACGGGGACCACGGTGGCCTCGCTCGCGTCCAGGCTCTCGCCGGCACGCAGGTCGCTGGGCAGCAGCAAGGAGACGTCGCGGGCCCGGGCGCTTTTTTCGAGGCGGCGGCAGTCGGCGAAGCGCTCGCGCTCGACCAGGGACTTGCCGAGGCTGTGACCGCGCGCGGCCAAAAAGGAGTTGGCCATCGCGCCGCCCACGACGACCGCATCGCCGGCTTGCAGCGAGTCGATCAGGGCGAGCAAGACCCCGAGCTTGTCCGAGACCTTGGCGCCACCGACGAGCGCGACGAAGGGGCGGTCCGGGCCGTGCAAGAGGCGGCCGAGCGCGCGGGTCTCGGCTTCGACCAGGCGGCCTTGGGCCCGGTCGCGGATGTGTTCGGTGATGCCGACGACGCTGGCGTGGGCGCGGTGGCAAGCCCCGAAGGCGTCGTTGACGTAGGCGTCGCCCAGCGCGCCCAAGGCGGCCGCGAAATCGGGGTCGTTCTTGGTCTCGCCGGCTTCGAAGCGCAGGTTCTCGAGCAAGACCACGCCGCCGGCCGGCAGGTCATTGACGACCTTGGTGACGCCATCGCCGACGACCTCGTCGGGCAAACGCACCTCGACTTCGAGCAGCTCGGCCAAGCGCGCGGCCACCGGCTCCATCGAGAGCTCGGGCACGACCTTGCCTTTGGGGCGACCGAGGTGCGAAGCGCAGACCACCCGTGCGCCGCGAGAGATGAGCTCGCGCAAGGTGGGCAAGGCCGCACGGATCCGGGTGTCGTCCGCGACCTGGCCGCCGTCGAGGGGCACGTTGAAGTCGACGCGGCAAAAGACGCGCCGGTTGTCGACGTCGATGTCGTCCAACGAGGGCAAGGCCTGCGGCTCGCTCATGCCCGCGTGTTATCGCAAAGCGGCGAGTTGCGCTGCCCCCAAAAACGAAGCTCACCGAGGCCTGGCGAGCCTCGGTGAGCGCATGAAGGGACGAGAACGAGGGGTGGGGCTACTCGGCCGCGGCGGCGTCGACGGTGGAACGAAGGTCGGCGCTGACGGCTTGGAGAAGCTCCGTGGAGAGGTTGATGATCTGGTTGTGCGAGTAGCCCTGCTCGCGCATCTCCTTGACGAGGCTCTTGGCCAAGATGGAGATGCCGCGGGGGTCGCGGGAGTTCGTCGTGGACGTCTGGGTCGCAGTCATGGGCGATTCCGTCGCCCCCCAATGCTGCAACGGGCGAGCCGCCGATCAAAACTAACGGCGTTCACGGATCCGGCCCTGTGATTTCGGGGCCTTAGCTCCCGTTCCCGCGCGCGGAGTCCACGCGGGTGCGCAGCGACTTGCACGGCCCGCTCGCAAAAGGCCGTGCATCCATTTGCACTGTGCAGGCCCCGGCGGCGCGATGGCGCGCAAGTTCGGTGAGCGCGCAGACGAGGCTTTCGGGCCGGATCTGCCCAGATCTACCCAGATCGGGGGAGCCCTGCCGCCTCGGCGACTCAGTCCTCCGCGACCGGGGCCGTGCCGCTTTCGCTCGCACCCGTCGGCAGCTCGAGCTCGCCGGACAAAAAGCGGAGCAGCACTTCGAGGCCCTTGCGCGAGGCCGGTGCGAACTCGCCATCTCGAAAGTAGGCCCCGAGCTGGTACTGCCCTTGGGTCGGGGTCGACCACACGATCCGCGCGGGGATCGGCAGGGGGTCACTGGTCACCCCTTCGAGCAACAAGCGCAGGTGCAAGATGACGTCGTTGCCCGGTCGGACGTGGGCCGCCGCGGTCACGGCGATGCCCGTGGCCGAGATGTCCACGGTGCGCCCGTCGAGCATCATCGAGCCCTCGGTCTCGATCATCGCCTCGAGATCACAGGCGAAACGCGGGTGGGCGCGCCGCTCGGAGTCCACGGGGCCTTTGTATCAGAATTCGGGGCGCGGCGGCCACGAAAGGCCCGTCATCGCGTGCAGCAGACCCTCGATCTCGGCCAGGACCAACGCGCTTTCGGCTCGGGTGGCGGCGTCGGGGGCAGCGGCCCAATCCCGCGCGGCGCGCTCGCGTTCGAAGTAAAGGTGCGTGACCTCGACGAGCAGCTCGCGGCGCAGGCGCTCGAGGTCCGCCGCTGCGCGTGCGGCCCGCAGCTCGTCGGGGTTGAACCACGCCCGATCGAGTCGCCAGCTGAGCTTGAGGCGCCATAGATCGGCGGCGTCGTGATCGTCGACGAGTCCGTCGGGGCTGCCCACCTCGCGGTCGCGTCGCCAGCTTTGGCCCATCCGATGCTCCCAGGTCGCGTCGAGGTCCGGCAAGGCGGCGCTTCGTCGGGCATCGCGTAGCCAACGTCGCGCCCGCGGCGGGTCGACCTGTGCGCGGGCCACCGCGGCGCGCTGCACCTCGCCCAAGCTGGGTCCGGGGGCGGGGGCGGGTTGAGGCGCCAAGCTCTCGGAGGGCTCGGGCGGCTCGCGTGGAGGTGCCGGGCCCGGTACTGGAGCTTCGGCCACGGTCTCGGCCGGAGGCTCCGTCGAGGGAGGAGCGCCGGTGACCAACAGCAGCAAGAGGGCGAGTCGCAGGCTGGTCATCGTGCACCTCCGCGCTGGAGGGGAGCCGCGAGGCGTCCGCAGCGGGCATCGGCCAGGGCGAGAGCTTCGCGCGCGGCGAAGAGGGCGTCGGGGTCTGTCTTGGCACCCGTCTTGGGAAGGGGTGCCGGTGCCGGCGCCGGCGGGGGCACGGCAAGCTCGCGCCGAGCGATGGCGGCGGCCACGGGATCGAAGGCGAGCGAGACCCGCAGCAAGCCGGCTTGGTCGTAGCTCTCACTGCGGCGGGTGGGGGACTCGCCCGGCCAGATCTCACGTCGTCGGCTCTCGGCGCGGCGAAGCTGCCACTCGAGACTCAGCCGCGCCTCGAGCCAACGGGGACGGCGAGTTCGCGCGCGGGACAAAGGCGCGCCAGCGCAGCCGAGTTCCCGGGGGCAAGGGCGCGCTGCGAACTCGACGCGACCCGGGTGTTCGACGGCCACAGGCACGAGGGCCTCGCTCGCTAGAGCGCCGCGCGAGGTGCAAGGGGCATCGACGAAGGGGACGAAGCCCAGCTGCTCGGGCGCCGAGGGGTCGGCCGCCGGCCGACTTTCGTCCTCGAGTTCGAACTCCGCTTCTTCGCCGGTTCCGTCGCCCTCTCGAGCCTCGAGCTCGCGCGGCGCCTCGCCCACCCGGTGCGCGCCCGGGGCCAAGCTGACACGCCGGCCGTCCAGGTCGAGCTCGACGCCGCCGCCACGCGTGCCCACGAACCAGGCCCCGTCGAAGTCGCTGGCCTCGTCCCCCAAGTCGATGCGGACGAAGCAGTCGCTCGGGCCCGGCGTCGCCGGCGGATGCCAGCACACGAAGAGCCCGGCGTCGCCGCGCATGAACCATGCGCCTTGGGTCTGCGCGAATTGCCAAAGGCGACTCGCGGACGGAGGGTCGCTGCGCTGGGCCTCCGCGAGGCTGGCGGGGGCAATGAGGGCCGCCCCCAAGACGGCCAGGATCGGGGCCACCAAAGCGGCCAGCAGCGAGCTGAGGGGATGCAAGGGTCGTCGAAGCACGTCCGCTCTTCGGCCGCCGCGCCTCGGGCTTGCAAGGGCGCGGCAAAAAGGTCGAGGGGCGAGCATGCGAGCTCGAAAACCCTTCTCAAACGGGTCCTCTCAATGGCTGCTTGCGGCCCTCCTCGCCCTGGGGATCAGCTGGCTGGGCTTTGGGCGGGAGAGCCCGGCCAGCGAGGGGCGGCCCGCGATCCCGGACTGCCCGCGCGAAGAGATGCTCGACGCCGCCCAGCGCGAGGCTTGCCGCTGCGAGGGGGCCGAGATCGCGTTGCTCGACGTGGGGCAGGGGAGCGCCGCCGCCTTCCGATCGCAGGCGGGCGAGCTCGTGCTGGTGGACGCCGGCGATGGCGGCGCGGGCGATCGGATCTTGCAGCAGCTCGGCCGCTGGGGTGCACGTCGGATCGACTTGTGGGTCTTCACGCACTACGACGTCGACCATCTCGCCGGGCACGCCGAGGCGAGCGCCGGACGTGATCGGGTGTGGCCCAGCGACGACGACCTCGAGGTGGGCGTCTATTGGGATCGGGGGGAGCTGGCTCGACCGAGCACGCAGGCCGTCGAGGGCTACCTCGAACGCAGCGCGGCGCGACGACGAGAGGTGACCGCTGGCGACGCGTGGCGAGGCGGGGGCGTCCAGGTCGAGGTCGTCGCGCGCGGAGCCGCCACGGCTCGCGAAGAAAATGCGCGCGGCTTGGCCTTGTGCATCGAACTCGGCGGCTGGCGGATCTTCGCGCCCGGTGATCTTCCCGCGGACGAGAGCCTCCGCGCGGCCTCGCGCTGCGGGCCGGTGGATCTGTGGCTCGTCAACCATCACGGTGCGCGCGACGGGATCTCGGCCGCGCTCGTGAGCCGCTTGGATCCGCGCTGGTCCTTCATCTCGGCCGGCCACCAAAACTCGCACTGCCATCCGCGCCCGAGCAGCCTGGCCGCGCTGTGGGGGCGCCGTGTGTGGATCTCGGCCGCTGCCGGACACGGACCCGACGCGGGCTGCGAAGCGGTGGCCGCACAGCTCGATGGGCCGCATCGCTTCGCGGCCGGGCGGGCCCACGTGTGCTTGGGGCGGGGTGGGTGAACGAGGATCCCATCTCGCCCCCAGCGGCCGCGAAGTCAGGCCCCAAAGGCCACCGAGCGCGGGCGCGGGGGGACTGCTAGACTCGCCGGCACGTGGACTCCCGTCTACGCCCCACCTCCAAGGCCACGCCCGGCCGTCCTGCGAACCCCCGTCGGGGTCGCGCACTCGTGCTCATGAGCTGTCTCGGGCTCGTCTTCGCGGCGAGTGGCTGTCGAACTTGGTCCGGTGGCCAGGTCTACACGCCCAAGTGGAAGCCCGCGTGGAAAAAAGCCGAGCTCGAGGCCAAGTACCGCGTCGGTCTGCCCGGCGAGGGCTGGCGCGTGCACCGAGAAGAGGGCAGCCAGGTCGCCTGGTACAGCGACGACCACAAGGCCATCGTGCAGGTGCGCTCCCAATGCCAAGAGCACGGGGACTCCGATCTGCAGAGCTTCACCGATCACCTGCGCATCGACACCACCGAATGGAAGGTGATCGAAGAGCGCTTCGTGCGGCTCGAAGATCGTGACGCCTTGCGCAGCACGGTGCGCGCCGAGCTCGACGGCGGCGGCCCGGTGTCGATGGAGCTGATCGTCCTCAAAAAGGACGGCTGCTTGTTCGACTTGAGCCTCATCTCGCTGCCCTCGGGCTACGAAGGGGCCTTGCCGGCTTTCGAGCGGGTGGTCGCAGGCTTCGAGTTTCCGATCGGGCGACAGGCGCGGCAGGGGGACGCATGAGCGAAGAGCGCCGCGAAGGGCCGCTGCGCCGGGCGGTGATCTCGGTGGGGGCGGGCTTGGACGTGCTCGTCTTGTGGATCGGCGGCCTGGCCCTGATGTTTTGGGCGGCGATGACCCGCGGACCGCGTCGTCCGATCGGGATGCACGACATCACCGATCAGATGCTCCGCTTGGGGATCCGGTCGTTGCCGCTGGCCGGGCTGATGTGTGTCTTCGTGGGCATGATCTTGGCCTGGCAGTTCGGCGACGCGCTCAAAGACTTCGGGGCCGTCGCGGCCCTGGGCAACGTGACCAGCTTGGCCCTGGTCCAAGAGCTGGTGCCGGTCATCGTCGCGGTGACGGTCGGGACGAAGATGGCCACCGGCATGACGGCGGAGCTCGGCTCGATGAAGGTCACCGAGCAGATCGACGCCATTGCGGCCTTGGGCGCGGATCCGATCAAGAAGTTGGTTTGGCCGCGCTTGGTGGCGGCGACCTTGGCCATGCCCCTGCTCGTCGCGGTCGGCAACATCATCGCCATGCTCGGCGGCATGGCGATCAGCGACTGGGTCTTCGACGTCCCCGCCGACTATTTCTACGGAAGTTACATCGACGAACTCGAACCTCTGGACTACATCACTTCGACCGTCAAAGCCGGAGTCTTCGGCATGCTGACCGGCTTGGTCGGCTGCTACGAGGGCTTCAACACCAAGTTCGGGACCGAGGCCGTCGGGCAGTCGACGACGCAGACGGTGGCGACCTTGTCGATCGCGGTCTTGGTCGCCGACTTCGCGCTGACGGCCATGTTCATCCCGGTCTGAGGCGATGGGGCAAGCTGCGAATGCGAGGCGACGCGCTCATCGAGTTCAAGGATGTCGACAAGGCCTTTGGGTCGAACGTCATCTACGACGACATGAACTTGACGATCCACGAAGGCGAGACGCTGACGATCATCGGCGGCTCGGGGCAGGGGAAGTCCGTGTGTCTCAAGCTGATGATCGGCTTGCTGCCCTTGGACGACGGCACGATCTGCTACCGGGGACAGTCGGTCGCCGAGATGGACACGGACGCGCTGCGCGAGCTGAGAAAGCGCGTGTCCTACGTGTTTCAAGGTGGCGCCTTGTTCGACTCGATGACCATCCTCGAGAACGTGGGCTACGGCTTGGTCGAGCACACGAAGATGCGCGAAGAGGAGATCCGTCAAAAAGGGCTCGAGTGCCTCGAGATGGTGGGACTCGGCGAGTCGAGCTACCCTGGGATCGGCGAGGCGATGCCCGCAAACCTCTCGGGGGGCATGCGAAAGCGCGTGGCGCTGGCCCGGTCGATCGCGCTGGAGCCCGAGGTTATCCTCTACGACGAGCCCACCACGGGTCTCGACCCCAACAACTGTAAGCGCATTGCCTACATGATTCGAAAACTACAAGGGGAGCTCGGCGTCACTTCGGTGGTCGTCACCCACGACATGCCCACGGCCTGGTATGTCTCCGATCGCGTGGCCATGCTCCACGACCACGGCTTCCCCTTCGTGGAGACCCCCGAGCGCCTGCAGGCGGTCGAGGATCCGGTGGTCCGCGACTTCATCACGGGGGCGTACTGAGATGGCCTCGCGCAAAGACCAGCGGCGTACGCAGTTCTTGGTCGGTGCCTTCGTCGTGGGCACCGGCTTGTTGCTGCTGGGCTCGCTGTTCATCATCTCGGTCAGCGAGGGCCTCACGCGCAGCAAGGTGACCTTGCGCTCGGACTTCTCCGGCGTGGCCGGCCTCAAAGAAAAGGCCGTGGTTCAGCTCGCCGGCAAAGAGATTGGCTCGGTCGCCGGCATCGAGTTCGTCACGCGCGAGTATCCCTGTGACCCGCTGACCGAGGACATCGGGCTTCACCGCACGGACGCGTGTCCGGCCGACCTCTTTTGCGCGGCCACGGCCGAGGGCGGGCGCTGTGCGCAGCTCGAGGAGTACACGAAGGTCCCGGCCGACTATGAGTCCTGCGACGGCAGCTGCCCGCAAGCCGGCTACGAGTGCGTGACTCAGCCCTTTCGCAAGCGCTACCGGCGGGTGCGCTGGGCCGGCCGTGCCGGCTGGTGCGTGCCCTACCGCGTCGACCACCAGCGCGTCGAGGTCACGATGGAGATCTACGAAGAGGCGCTGCAGTACATCCGCGACGACAGCCGCGCCACCATCACCTCGGCCGGCGTCCTGGGCGACCAGCTCATCAACGTGACCGCGGGGCGGGGCACTCCCATCGAAGACGGCGGCTCGATCCAATCGAACCTCTCGCTCTTCGAAGAGCTCATGGGCTTCAAGGACCGGCTCGACTCGATCGTCGACAATGTCGACCGCTCCTTGGCCGGCTTGGCCGAGTTCGGTGACGCGCTGAGCACCGACGACGCCAAGCGCTCGGTGCAGGGCATCATGGCCAACGTCGACAAGATCACGCGTCAGATCGCGGACGCCGAGGGCGTGGTCGGTGGCCTCATCTCGGACCCCGAATACAAAGAGGACTTCGCCCAGACCCTCGAGTCGGTCAAACGCACGGCCAAGAGCCTCGACAACACCCTGGCCCAGGTCGACCGCCAGATCGATCCGGCCCTTCGCAGCTTGCGCACGGCCGCGACGAGCCTCGGCGAGCTCAGCGACCTCGCCAAAGATCCGAACAACCCCGCGCTCGTCTCGCGCCTGCTCAATGACCCCAAGCTGGCCGAGGACGTCTCCAAGACCATCGCCGACGCCTCCGAGGCGATCGCCTCGACCAAGAAGGCCCTCGAAGAGGTGCAGCTGCTGGTCGCCGACGTCTCGCACTCGATCAGCGCGGGGGAGGGCACCTTGGGCAAGCTCATCAAAGACCCCAAGGCCTACGACGACCTCGTCAAAGCCCTCGGCAACATCGAGCGCAACAACGTGGTCAAGCGCTTCATCCGCTACCTCTACGAGCAAGAAGAGGCGGCCGACTCCGCGCGTCCCAGCCGCGGGCAGACGGCGGATCGCTAGCGTGTGAGGCCGAACCGTGGGCGCGCCTACGGTCTGCGGCGGGGTCGATCCGCCTTCGGGGCCTATGCTAGCGTCCTGGGGGTAGGCCCATGCATTTCCGCTCTCGCGTGTCGACGCTCTTGTCCCTTTGTCTGGCCCTTCCCGTGGCCTCCTTGGGTGTGTCGGGCCAAGCGCTCGCGAGCACCAGCGGATTTCGCCTCGCGCCGCCCGAAGAGGGGCCGGCCGAAGGCGAAGCACCGCCACCCGGCGGCTCCGCCGACGACCTCGAAGAAGAGGCGATGACCCTCTTTCAGGCGGGGCAGATCGCGTTTCGGGCGCGGGACTTTCGGCGCGCGCTGGAGTTCTTCCAAGACGCGCAAAGTCGGCACCCATCGCCGATCTTTCACTACAACATCGGCCTTTGCTACGAGGCCCTCGAGCGGCCCGAGCAGGCCATCGATGCCTACAACGCCTACCTGCGCTCGGGCCCGGAGGACCGACCCGAGGTCGAGCAGCGCATCGCCAAGCTCGAAGCGAAGATCGCCGAGGCCAAGGCGGCGGCCGATGCCGAAGCCGAGACCACGGCCGAGGCCGAGACGGGCGAGGGCACGGCCGGCGAAGGTACCGAAACGACCCCAGCGCCCGAGGGGCCCGAAGTGAGCGGCGCCGTCGGTAGCGAGCCGGTCGACGACACGCCCCAAAAGCCCGGCAATGGTCTGCTGATCGGTGGGGCCGTGCTTGCGGGCACCGGTGTGGCGCTGGTCGGCGTCGGCGCGTGGCAGGGCGTCCGCGCGGGTCGCATCGGGGACGATGTCGACACCGTCATGAACGAGGGCAACCCCGAGGGCCTCACTCTCGCCGAAACCCAGGCCCTCGACGACGATGGGCGCCGCGCACAGACGATTCAAATTGCGACCCTGGCCGCCGGTTCGATCCTCGGCGTCACCGGCATCGCGCTCATCGCCTTGGGCATCACCAAGAACAAGAAGGCGGCGCGCAGCGCCAATGTCTTCGTCACGCCGGTGGCCGGCCGCAACGGCAGCGGTGTCTCCATCTCGGGTCGCTTTTAGCCATGAACCTTCACCGCATCTTTCATCGTCCCGCCTCGCTGAGCCTCGCTCTGGGGCTGTCTGCGTTGGTCGGCGGATGCTACGGCGCCGACTTCGATCCCGACGCCTCCGACGTCTTCGTGTGCGCCTTGGACGAGGAGTGCTCGAGCTCGCAGGTCTGCTTCAACGGCCGCTGCGTCGTCGACGAGGGTCCGGCCTTGTCGATCTTGGGTCCGGAGCCTTTCTCTCGCATCGGCTTCGACCAGACGGCCCAGCTGAGCGCCTTTACGGTCACCGTGCGCGGCACCGGCTTGGAGATCACGGACCACAACACGGCCGTCGAGGGCGAGGGCTTTTTGCAGCTCGAGATCGACGGCGTCGACACGGTGGGTCGGATCGTCGCTGGTGATCTCAGCGGCGGACTGACCACGCCGCCGGTCGACTTGTCGGGCGCGGCCGTGGGGCCGCACCGGATCCGCGTGCGCGCCTTCTACGGCGACGAGAAGCCCTACGCCAATCCTTCGGCTACGGCCGAGGCCATGTTCTTCATCGACGATGGCTCGCCGCAGCTCGGCATCGTCGAGCCGAAAAGCGGTCACATCCAATCGAGAAACGCCCCGATGTCGGTCACCGTCGCGGCGATCAACTGGACCTGGCAGACCTCGAACAGCCCCTTGCTCGACGGGGAGGGACACACCCACCTGTACAGCCTCGGCGAGTACCCGGGATGCCTCGAGGCGGACCCGACCAGCGACGAGTTTTGCCTGTTCAAGTACTTGGTCTCGGTCTCCGGGCAAGGTGACCCCGACAATCCGATCTTGATCCACGGTGAGATCCCCGTCGAACAGCTCGACTTGCTGCCGAACGGCGACATGCCTTTGCAGGCCGGCTTGCAAGACAATCAGCACGAGCCCGTGCCCAGTCCAGGCGCGATCGAGTTCGACGAAATCTCGATCCACTTGCGCGACTGACTGGCGGCTTGGGTGGCGGCTGACTGGCGGCTGGGCCGCCGCGCACGCCGCGTTTGGCCCGTCACCGGCCGAGGCGTTAGGCTGCGCGCCACATGAACCTCGCGGCCGCATTTGCGCTGGTTGGGCTCCTCTTCGCGCCGGGGAATCCCGCGCCCACTTCGGAGCCCTCCGCTTCAGATGCGGAGGACGCGGACGATGCGAGCGAGGCCGAAGCCACGGACGCCGAGCAAGCCGAGGCATCCGCCGCGCGTGAACGCGAGCGGGCCGCCCGAGCGCGGCGGGCCGACTGGGCCGAGGGGCTCAAAAAGGGCTTCAGCTGGAAGTTCAAGCACGGCAGCTCGCTGAGCCTCGGCGGCCTGGTGACCGGGCAGGGCATTTTGGCCCTCGACGAGGTCCAAGGCGCCGACGCCACCTTTCGCTTGGCCCACGCGCGGACCCAGATCCGGGCGACCTTCTTCGACGAGCGACTCGAGGCGATCATCCAGCCCGAGTTCGCCGGAGGGGCGCGCATCTTGGATGTCGAGATCGCGGCGACCTTCGATCAGAACTTCGGCTTGCGGGCGGGCTTCTACCGACCGCGCTTCATGCGGGACTTTCGCGTGAACATCCCCTTCATCGCGTTGCCGACCCGCGGGGCCGTTCACGACCACTTCTCGACGGGACGACGCTTGGGCATCGCGGTCGAGGGCAACCCGCTCGGCGGCAAGCTCGAGTACGCCGCCGGCATCTACAACGGCTCCGGCGGCGAGCTCTTCGACGAGCGGCCGCCCAGCGCCTTGATGATGGCCCGCTTCGCCGTGAACCCGCTCGGTCCGACGCCCTACACGCAGACGCCACAGCACGCGGACCTCGACGGGACGCGCGTCTCGATCGGGCTCAACGTCGCCAGCGAGGGCGCGCCTTTCAACGATGACCCGCCCGAGGGCAACCGGGTCATCTACGGGCAGCAGACCACCTTCGCCGCCGACGCGACGGTGATGGACCCGCGCGGCTGGCTCAGCGTGACGGGCATCCGCCGTTGGCACCGGGGCCCGACCGGACCGGTGGGCAGCTCGGGCGGCTACGTCATGGGCGGCGTGCCGCTGGGCAAGACCATCTTCGACCTCAGCGGGCGAAGCGGCGTGCGGGCTCGAGACGGGGCCGTGGCCCAAGGCGTGCACGAGGCCGCGGTCAACGCCTACGTGGTCGGCAACAACTTGCGGATGAGCGTGGCCTACAGCTGCGAACGCGAGCGGGGCTTCGGGCCCGGCTGCGGGCGCCACAGCTTCATCGCGCAGGCCCGGCTGGTCTTTTGAGGGCGGGGCCCTCGTCGACGGCCGTACTGCATCGGTCGTGTACTGGTCGTGTACCGGGGGGCGCCGGGTGTAGACTGGGGCGGTGAGAGAAGAGCCGCCCTTTTCGTGGAAGACCGGGCTCAAGCACGCCGGCTTGGCCGTGCTCTTCGTCGTGCTGCTCGGTCTCGCAGCCTTGTTTCTGACCTACGACCACGTCCAAGATCCCGAGAAGCTGGGCGAGGGCGTGGGGCGCTTCGCGGCCTTCTCGGGCATGTTGGCGATCGGGGTGAGCTGGGCTTGGCAGACCGGGCGCGCCCGCTTGGCCAAGGGCCTGTTGGTCGGCTGGGTGCTGTTGGTCCTCGGGACGGCGGCCGCGGTGACCAGCGTCTTGATGCAGCGCTGAGGCTCAGGCCGTGCGCCGCGTTCGCGGCATCTCGGCGATGAAGCTCTCGAGCAAGCCGAGGACCTCTTCGGGGTACTCGGCCGGCAGCGCGTGGGTGGCCTTGGGCATCAAGCACCAGTGCGCGTTGGGGACCGCGTGAGCGATGCGGCGCAGCTCGTCCGAGGGCACGAAGCCGTCGCGCCCGCCGGCGATGACCATCGTGGGGACTTTGATCGTCGGCAAGACGTCGTCGGCGCAGTGGGCTTGGGCGCGCTCGAGCATGCCGACGAACAAGGCGGGGTCGAGGTCGGCGATCTGGCGAAAGTAGAGCTCGAGGTCGCGGGGGTCGATGCGCGAGGCGTCGACCGAGGTCCACAAGCCGATGTCGAGCACGAGGCGGCTCGGCACGAGGCGGCGCCAGATTCGGCTGTAGGTCTTGGTCCGCTGCGCCAAGCGACTCGCGCCTGCGATCAGCGGCATGATCTGGGCGGCCCATCCCGTCCCGCCGAAGGTCGAAAGGGGACTGCCCGCGGGCCCGGCGATCGAGACCAGCGCGGCCACGCGTTCGGGGTGTCGTCGGTAGAGCTCGAGCGCGACCTGAAAGCCCATCGAAAAGCCGATGACGATCGCCGCTTCGTAGCCGAGCTCCTTGGCCACCGCCGCCGCGTCGTCGGCGAGGGTGTGCATCGACAGCTTCCACGGGCGCGGGGGCACCGGCGACTGGCCGTGCCCACGTCGATGCACGAGCGCCAC
>JAUIJR010000424.1 GCA_030431075.1 Polyangia bacterium
GCACGGGCGTGATCACGCGGCTACGCAAGGGCGACTTCGCCAGCACGCCCGCGGCATCGGGTCGCGCGCTCGGGCTCCCCAAGTCGAGTTCGATGTCGACGCGCCCTTGCTCGAGCTGCTTCATGTCGCCACCAAAGTCGCTGAGCGGTCGCGCCTTGTGACGAGGCCATGCGCTGCGTCCGCGTCCCACGACCGCGACCGGCGTCACCGTGCCGGCGCGTCGATCGAACTGCACGACGCTCGCGCGCCACGGCCCCACCAACTCGTTGAGACCGTCGAGCGCCCGCTCGGCGATGTCCTCGAGCCTGTTCGCCACCAAGACCGCACGCGAGACCTCGTAGAGGACCTGCATGCGGCGCGCCTCGTCGACGCTGGGAGGGGACCCATCCACCGATCCGAGTATCGCACGCGTCTCGCCCGGAGGCCGAGCGCGCGAGCGCGCCGTGGGTGTCTCACCCACCCGACCACCTCACGCTGTGGGCGTGGCAAAGCGCGATCGCCAAGGCGTCGGCCGCGTCGGCGGCGGGCAGGCGCGTGAGTCCACACAAGAGGCGGACCCGGCGCTGCACCTCGGCTTTGGTAGCGCGGCCTTTGCCCACCACCACTCGCTTGATCCGCGAAGGCGCGTATTCGTGGATCTCGAGTCCGGCGCGCAATGCCACCAGCTTGAATGCCCCGCGCGCCTCGGCCAGTTTGAGAGCACTCGCCGCGTTTTGCCCGTGAAAGGCCGACTCGATCGCCAACACCGTCGGCCGAAACTCGGCGACGACCTCTTCGAGGGCGCCGGCGAGTTCACCGAGTCGCTCGTTGAGCTTGCGCCGCCCGTCGACTCGAAAACTGCCGCACTCGAGGTACTCGAAGCGCCCCGGACCCCTGACCGAAAGTACGGCGTAGCCGGTGATGCGTGTGCCCGGATCTACGCCGAGCACTCGCGGCGCCGTGTGAGACGGGGAGCTGGCCATGGTCGAGCTCGGCGCCGATTGCATACCACGGCCCCGGGTCAGAGCGCCTCGACCACCAGCGCGCCCCCCAGCTCGGAGACCACGCCCTCGATGCGCCTTCGCAGCCCGGTGTGGCGCCGGGCGGCATCGGCCCGCGCGATCGCCCTGTCCACCGCCCGCGGGTCTCCCACCAACAAGCACAACTGCTTGGCGCGCGTGATGGCCGTGTACAGCAAGTTGCGCCGCAACATGACGTGGTGCTCGGTGAGCAGCGGAATCAAGATGGCCGGAAACTCGGAGCCCTGGCTCTTGTGGATCGAGATGGCGTAGGCCAAGCGCAGCGCGCCGAGTTCCTTGGGCTCGTAGCGCACGGCCGCGCCGTCGATCTCGACGATGACCTCGCCCGCATCCGGGTCCACGTGCGTCACCTTGCCGATGTCCCCGTTGAACACGCTGCGCTGGTAGTCGTTGCGCGTCTGCATGACGCGATCCCCGACCCGGAATCGCCGGTGCGGGCCCCGGGTCAAGCTGGGCAGCGAGTACTCGGGCGCCCCCGCCGTGTAGATGTCCTGCAAGGCGGCGTTAAAGGCGTCGGTGCCCGCCTGGCCCTTGTGCATCGGGCACAGGATCTGGACTTCGTCGACCGGGTCGAGGCCATAGACCTCCGGGATCCGCTCGGCGGCGAGCTTCACGATGACCTCGTGTGCGCGTTGGGCCTCGCTCGCCCGCGTGAAGAAGAACTGCCCCCCCGCCCCCGCCGCGTCGGAGACCAAGGTCTCCCCTTGCAAAATGCGGTGCGCGTTTTCGATGATCGACGAGCCGTCGGCCTGACGAAAGATGCGGGCGAGTCGCACCACCGGAATGGGCGAGCCCTCGCGCGAGGCCGCCTCGATGATGTCGCGCAAGACGTTGCCCGGCCCGACCGAGGGCAGCTGATCGGCGTCGCCGACCAACAAGAGTCGATGTTCGGGGGTCATCGCCGTGAACAAGGCCTCGGCCAAGGCCAAGTCCAGCATCGAGCTCTCGTCGACGACGACCAGCCCGACCGGCAGCGGATTGTTGGCGTTGTAGAAGAACTCGCCGCTCTCGCCTTGAATTTCGAGCAGGCGGTGGACGGTCTTGGCCTCTTGGCCCGTCGCTTGCTCGAGTCGTTTGGCCGCCCGCCCCGTCGGCGCGCACAACAAGAGCTCTTGGTCGTGGCGCAAGGCGAGCTCGATCACGTTGCGCACCACCGTGCTCTTGCCGGTACCCGGCCCGCCCGTGAGCACGACGACCCCGTGCGCAGCCACGGCCTCGACGGCCTCGACTTGGCCCTCGCTCAAGTGATCGGGGAGCGCCGACAAGGTCCACTGCTCGTGGGCGGCACTCGCCATCTCCACCAGCGCCTGCGCCACCCCGAGCTCGGCTTGGAGATACTCGCGCACGAAGCACAAGGCCCGCTCGCCCTCGCCTTCGAGCACGAGGTCCCCCGCCTCCAACAAGCGCTCGATGCCGCCTTGCAGCTCGTCGGGCGGGCGCCCCAGCAGCTGCATGCCGATCCGCATGAGCTCGGCCAAGGGCAGCGCACAGTGTCCGTCCCGTTCGGCGCGCTCGAAGGCATGGACCAAGCCGGCGTCGATGCGCTCGGGCGCGTCCAGGCCCACGCCGAGCGCCCGGGCGATGCGGTCGGCCGTCGCAAAGCCGATGCCCTTGACCTCGCGCGAGAGGCGATAGGGTTGGCCCTCGAGCATGTCCTTGGCCGCCTCGCCGTAGCGGCGAAAGAGGCGCTCGGCCAAGCGCGGCGACATGTCGAGCTCGATCAATCGGTTCTCGAGCACGGCGAGGGGCCCCACCCGCGAGCTATGGAACTCGACGATGCGCTCCATCGTCTTTTGGCCGATCCCCTCGACCTCCAACAAGCGCTCGGGCTGCTTGTCGAGCACGTCCAAGGTCAACTCGCCAAAGGTGTCGAAGATGCGCTGCGCCATCACCTCGCGCACCCCTGGATAGCGCAGCAAGCGGCGCAAGATGCCGGCCTCGGTGGTCGGCCGTTGGACCTCGATGCGCTCGAACTCGAACTGTCGCCCGTGCGTGGGATGGGCCCCCCAATGCCCCCAGGCCCGCAGCTTTGCCCCCTCCTCGATCGCCCGGTGGCGCCCGACCAAGGTCACGCCGGCGAGCTCCCCTTCGAGCTGGACCCGCAACACGGAGTAGCGCGACTCGGCGTCGTGATAGACGCTGCGCATCAGTCGGCCTTCGACCTCGCTCAGGGCCGTGCCGCGGCCACCGCCTTCGGCTGACTGCGCCTCGCTCATCTGCCTCGAAGCATCCTCGATGCGCTCGCCGACGGCAATCGTCACGGCAAGCTCCCCGGTGAGCGGCCGAGGCCGGGGTGCGACACCCAAGCCGAGGGTGCATCGCAGGCGCGCGGATCGCTGCGCATCGCGCTGCGCCCCTCGTGATCGCCATCGCCAAACTTCGACTGCGCGCCGTAGCTCGACCACAAGGTGGGCCCCACGGGGTCGTAGAGGGTCAGTGGCTCGCCACCGTTCTTGAGTCCGCCGTTGGCGATCGATGCGTCGACGCGCACGAGCTGCGCCGAGGCGGCGACTTCGCTCGCGTCGAAGTTCTGCCCGGCCACGACGGCCAATCCCTCGGCTTCGAGGCTGAAGTCCTGCAAAGGATCCCCCGGCGGCGACTCCCCGGCCGCGAGCTCCGCGAGGATCTCCTCCCACGCGAGATCGCTGAGAAACAGGCCCGAGTAAGTTCGTGGCGGCGCACCGGGCGACGCCAAGCGCCACAGCTCCACGAACTCACCGGCCGCCTCGTCGCCCTCGGGGTTGATCAACACCTCGGTGATCACCAGGTCGATGTCGCCTCGAGCCGCCTCGATCTCGACCTCGACTTCGTGACGGCCCCCCGCCGCATCTTCGATCCGCACTTGCCCCCAGCGCGCCTCGCTGCGCGCGCGCGCCGAGAGCTCGAAGCTCGACGTGGCCGAGAAGCGTCGAAGCGCGTCACCGTCGGTCCACTGCACGCGCACCGGCTCGTCGACCCACCCTCGCACCTGGGTGCACGGGCCCCGCCGCGAGACGCCGAGCTCCAGCCCGGGCGGCGTGTGGTCGGCCAGCGCGCCGCTCTCGAACCAGGCCGCGAAGGCGGGCATGCGTGCGGATCGTCCGTGCCGATCCTCGGCCTCCACCGCGGCCACGCGCCAGCGCTGCGCCGGCCCAACTCCGTGGGGCAGTGCCCAACGCCAACAGCTGCCCGGCACCCAGGCCTCGCAGGCTTCGGGGTGCTCGCCGACGCTTCGCTGGCCGAGGTCGGACTCGAGCTCGAGACGCCCCGGCCGCTCGATGGGCCGGGCGAAGCTGAGCTCCACAAAGGACAGATTGGTCGGCAACCCGCGCTGCCCGGGCGCCGGCCATTGCAAGTTCGGCACTGGAGCTCCCTCTTCGGCCCACCCGGTCACGAAGTCCACGCGCAGCGCTCGGGTGTCGAGCTCGTCGGCACCCAGCGGATTGCCCGCACGGTCTCGGATCGCCGGCCCCAAGAACAGGGCGTGGGCCCGCCGAGCCTCCAGGGCGCGGACCGGCTGCACCTCGAGCACGGTGTCGGGCCCGCGCGCGCTCGCCGACCACACAAAGCTCGAGGCGATGCTGCCCTCGTAGTCACCGTCTTCGAGTGCGCTTTGCAGCGAGCTGGAGTCCGGGTCTTCGACGCACCAACCGGCCACGCAGAGGCTCTCTTCGTCCTCGCACACGCCCGTCAGTCGGCAGCTCTCGTCTCCCGGCCAGGGGATCAGCGCGAGCG
>JAUIJR010000425.1 GCA_030431075.1 Polyangia bacterium
GGGCTGCCGCGCCCAGCAAACGAAGGCGTGGAAACGAGACTGATCATGAAGACGAACAAGCTTTCCCTTTTGGCCCTCGCCTCCGTCATGACCCTCGCCAACGCCTGCCTGGTCACGGTCGGCGACAGCGACGGTGACGAAGAGACCACCGAGACCGGCGAGACCGGCGAGGAGACCGGCGAGACCACCGGCGACGGCGACGGTGACGGCGACGGCGACGGCGACGGCGACGGCGACGGTGACGGCGACGGCGACGGCGACGGCGACGGCGACGGCGACGGCGACGGCGACGGTGACGGCGACGGCGACGGCGACGGTGACGGCGACGGTGACGGTGACGGCGACGGCGACGGTGACGGCGACGGCGACGGTGACGGCGACGGCGACGGCGACGGCGCGCCCTAAGCTCCAACCCTCCAACGAAAAGGCCGGTCCATGGACCGGCCTTTTTTATTTCGCGCCCGCGAGCTCAGTCGTGAACGACGACCGTCGACCCCGGATTTCCCTCCGAGGCGTGCGCACCGTGCCAGGCGTCGGGGACGAAAGGCGTGGTCCAAAAGTAGAGCCAGCGCGCGTCCGAGGGCCCCAAGTTCACGCAGCCGTGGCTGCGCTGGTAACCGAAGCTGCGGTGCCAAAACGCGCCGTGCAGGGCGTAGCTGCCCTCGAAGTACATGACCCAAGGCACGTCTTGGATGGCGTAGTTGCCGTCACTGGCCGTGCTGCCGTCCATGTTCGAGGTCAGCTGCTTGGAGTAGATCCGCCAGCGCCCCGTCGGCGTCTCGAAGGGTTCCTCTTCGCTGCCCTTCTTGCCCGTCGAGACCAAAGTCGTGAACACCGGGCGCGTCCCTTCGTAGGCGACGAGCACTTGGTCGCTCAGGTCCACATCGACCCAGCGCTCCCAGGGATCCAAGCCCTTGGGGAGCGGCTGAAGGTGCGGCACCACGAGGTCCTCTTTTTTGATGAGCTGCCCCTCGGTCGTGAGCATGTAGGCGGTGCCGCGGACCTCGGTCTCCTCTTGCAGATCCACGAAGTCGCGCCGCTCTTTTTTGCCCACGTACTTGAGCTTGTCGTCCTCTTGAAGCTCGTAGACCTTGGCCGTCTTGGCCATGACGAAGCCGACGGGAAAGCTCATCTCCTCGCTCAGCTCGACGCCCTGAAAGTCCTTGGCTTTGTAGGTGTAGGCGTCGCTGGTCGAGACGTAGCCGCCGCGCGCGGTGTGCCACCAGCTTTGCCCGCCATCGCGGGTCTTGCCGGCCAAGCTGATGAAGTAGCCCTTCTCGAGCCAGGGATGCTCGGGGCTCAGCGGCAAGGTGATCGGCTCTTTTTCCTCTTCTTCGCCGGCCGCGTCGTCGCCCCCCTCATCGTCGGCGGGCGGTGGATCTGCGGGCGGCGGGTCGGCCTTGGGCGGGTCTTTTTTCTCCGGCGGCGGATCGTCGACGCCGGGCAGCTCGGCGAGCGGATCTTTCTCGCCTCCCTCGGCCCCCGCCTCACCACCTTCGGCGGCGGGTGCCGCCTTGGGCTTGGGCGCCGGCTTGGGCTTGGCCCACTCGGGCAAGAAATTCTCGAGGGGCTCGCCGGTGCGCGCGGCCTCGAGTTTGGCGCGCTCGAGCTGCGACTGCTTGCGCTCTTCGGCGTTGGCCGGGCGCCACCACATGGGGCTGTTCCACTTTTTGACGTAGGCCCAGTCGTAGGGAAAGGGCTCGTCCTTGCGCGGCGGCGGCGGCGGATCGTTCAAGAAGGGAGGCTTCGACGCGTCGACCACCAAGCCCTTCGAAGCGCAGGCGTAGCCGCCGGTCTCGAGCGGATACCAGCCCTTGCCACAGCCCCCGCCGCTGATCTTTTTGCCGACCTTCAAGCGCGTGCCCAGTCGCAAGAAGCCGAGCTTCTCGGCCTCCATGTCCGGTGCGGCGTAGACGGCCACGACGCCGTAGCCGGCGAGGCCATGGTTGGTGAGTTCCTCGAGGGGCCCGCCTTCGTCGACGGCCCCGGCCTCTTCGCCCGCTTCGGCCGCCTCGCCCGTCGCCGCGCCGGCCTCGGCCTCACCCTCGTCGCCCGTGGCCGCGGGCGCCTCGGCCCCCGCCTCCGCCGTCGTGGCGGCTTCAGCCCCACCGGCCTCCGGCTTGGTGGCCGTAGCCCCCTCCCCTTCGGAGCCGCCCTCACCGGGGCAGGCCATCAAGATCGAAGCGAGCCCAAGGCCCACGCAAGTCGAGAACTTCGACATCGCCCGTGCATACCGTACGCGGCGCGCCAACTGAAGATTTCACCCGGCACAGGCCTCAGGGGCCCGAATCGGCCGGCGGAGAGCGCGCGAGCCGCCGCCGTGGACCCGGGCGCAGCCACCGAGCGCCGCGGCGATCAGAGATTCGAGGCCAAGCTCGAGGCGAACCAGTTGTCGACGGTGGGCTCGAGGCCCTCGCCTTCGAGGCGCTCGATGGCCTCTTTCATCTCTTCGGCCCGCTTCCCCTGCTCGTCGAGCAAGACGAACATCGGGTAGGTCCCCATCACCGGATCCCAGCGCAGACGCAGCTTCTTGAACTCGTCCATGCGCGTGGCCTGCTCCCAGTCTTCCTCTTTGAGCACGAAGATCCGCACGTCGCCGATCTTCGAGGCCGGGTGCATGTTGCCGAGCTCGGCGTCGAGTCGCTGACAGCGATGACACCAGTCGGCCGAAAAGAGCACGGCGACGCGCTTGCCCTCGGCCAGGGCCTCTTCGCGCATGCGATCGAAAGCCTCACCCAAGCGCTCGTCTCGCGGCCGCAGCGAGCGCAGGTCGTAGCCGACCTCGGCCGTGGCTGGGTTGGTGGACTCGGGCGGCGGGGCCTCGGCTTCCGGCGCTGGATCACAGGCCGTGCCCATGGCCACGAAGCTCAGCGCAAACACCCAAGTGAGCGGCGCGCCCAGAGTTCTCGAAGTCGAGCCTTCTCGATCCATTCGTCGAAGCATGCGTCAGATTCAGTCGGTGACCGGCGCAGTGAGCTCGCCGGCGAGTGAGCGGGACATGGCCTCGCGGACTTCGCCAGGCGAAAGACCGCGCGCCAAGAGACAATACAATTTCGTGAGCGCAGCTTCCGGCGTCATGTCGAGACCGCTGATGACGCCCGCGCGCGCGAGGGTGAGCCCGGTGCCGTAGTCCCGCTGATCGACGGCGCCCCCGTGGCACTGCGAACAATTGACGACGACGAGCTCGCGCTCGCGCACGGCCTTTTCGAGCACGGCGATCCAGGCCTCATCGCGCGGCGCGTTCCCGGCGCCGTAGGTCTCGAGCACGACCCCCTCGAGCGGCGCGGCCAACATGCGCTCGAGCATGCCGGGCCCCAGTCCGGGAAAGAGCCGAATGGCCGCCACATGCGGCTCGCGCTGGATGTCGACGACGCGCGCGGGACCCTCGGCTTTCGCCTGATCACGGACCCAGTTTCGAACCAGGTGCCGCGCGACTTGAATGTGCACGCCGACGCGCGCGAGGGCGGGCAGGTTGCCGCTCGAGAAGGCCACGAAGTCGCGGTTGTGAACCTTTTGCGCCCGGTTGCCGCGCAACAAGCTCTGCGCAAAGTAGATGCAGACCTCATGGATCTCTTCGCGCGCGGCGAGCACGAGCGAGGTGATGACATGCTCGCGCCCATCGGTCCGCGGATGCGCCAAGGTGAGCTGCGCGCCGGTCAAGACGACGGGCTTTTGCAGCCCTTCGATCAAGAAGCTCAGCGCCGAAGCGGTATAGGCCATGGTGTCGGTGCCGTGCACGACGACGAAGCCGTCGTAGTCGTCATGCCGCGCGACGATCGTCTCGGCGATCCGCACCCAATCACGCGGCCGCATCTCCGCCGAGTCCAAGAGCGGCTCGAGCACCACCAACTCGATCCGCGGCAAGTAGTCGAGATCGAGCTCGGGCATCTTGCCCAAGTAGGCCTCCAAAAAGCCCGGCTGCGGCACGTACACGCCCTGGGCGTCCCGGGTCATCCCGATCGTCCCCCCGACGTGAATCACACACACCCGCTTGCGCCCGGCCATGCGCGAGGACGCTAGCACGGGGGGACTGGACTCGCCGCACAATCGCGGCCCGCGCTCACCAACGCCGATCGACTAGCGCTCACCCAGCGGCTTCGCGGGCAACTTTTGCAAATACGCCCACAGCGCTTCGCGCTCGGTTTCGTTCATCGCTTTGAGGGTGCCGAGCGGCATCATGGGGTCGAGCTTTTTGCCGTCTTTGTTGATGCCTTCGTCGAGGACGCGGAAGAACTCCTCTTTGGACCAGTCGGCGAGGCCGGTCGCGTGGGGCGTCAGGTTCGAGGGCACGGCCATGTCCGGTGGTGCGCCGGGGATGGGGCCGCCGGCCAGCGTCGGGCCGTGGCAGCCTTGGCAGAGCTTGGCGATATAGGCCCCGTAGGCCGCCGTGGGCGTGGGCTCCGGCGCCGTCTCCCGGGGGGCATCGTGATCGATGCGCCGCGCGATGTCGATGGGGAGCATGTCTTGGCGATCGAGGACCTTGCCGAGGGTGCCGACTTCGTTCGCGCCCCCCGGTCGATCGACCGCGGGCTGCTTTCGCCACCAGGAGATCAAGGCGACCACGTCTTCGTCCGGCCACCAACGAAAGTCTCCCGAGGGCATGAATATCACCGAAGTTCCGTCGCGCTTGATGCCGCTGATGAGCAGGCGCGCCATCTCGGCATCGCTGTAGTCCTTGCCGATGCCGCCGCTCGTGATGTTCGGCGGGTGGAAGCTCCCGATCGGTCCCATG
>JAUIJR010000020.1 GCA_030431075.1 Polyangia bacterium
CGATCACGAGTCGGTCAAAGGCGAGCTCGACGAGGTCCGCAAAGAGCTGAGCGCGGCCAAAGAGGGCGACCCGGCGCTGCGGGCGACCCTCGCCGATCGTGAAGCCTGGCTCGAGGCGCAGCTTCGCGCGGCCGCCAACTAGCCGCGACATCGCGCAAGGCACGAAGGCGTCGCTCCCGCGAAGGGGCGGCGCCTTTTTGCGTGGGACCGCCTACAAACGGCTTGGCGGGCCCGTGATAGCGTCCCGCCGCATGTCAGCGCTGGATAACCTCGATGCCTTTGCGAGCGAGTCGGAGCCCTGGTTCCGCGAGAGCCTAAAGCTCCTGGTCGAGCAAAAGACCATCAGCCCGGGCAAGACCAGTAACGAGGACATCGTCGCCGGCGTCCAGGTGGCCAAGGACTTCCTCGAGCGCAGCGGCGCCGAGGTCAAGGTCATCGAGACCGGCGGCACGCCGAGCCTGCTCTCCCGCTTCGGGCACCCCGAGCCCAAGGCCCGCGTCGTCGTCTACAACCACTACGACGTGCAGCCGGCCGACGCCGAGCTGTGGGACAAGGACGACCCCTTCGCCTTCGAGGCGGTCGAGGACGCCGAGCGCGGCTTCTTGTACCTGGGGCGGGGCACCACCGACGACAAGGGCCCGGCCCTGTGCGCCTTGCGAGCGGCCATGGGGGCCGTCAAAGAGGGCCTCCCCATCGAGATCCAGTGCCTGTGGGAGACCGAAGAGGAGATCGGTAGCCCGAACTTTGGCGACGTGCTCCAAAAGGAGAAGGCGGCGCTGAGCGTCGACGGCATCATCGTCTCCGACACGATCTGGCCCAACGCCTCGGTGCCCGCGGTCTCGACCGGTTTGCGCGGCGGCGCCCAAGCTCAGCTGAGCTTGCGCGTGGGCGAGAAGAACACCCACTCGGGTCTGACCGGTGGCGTCTCGCGCAACCCCTTGCGCGAGCTCATGGCCTTGGCCACGGCCATCGACAACGCGGCCTTTTGGAAGGAGGGCGTCGAGCCCATCTCCCCCGAAGAAGCCGAGAGCTTCATGCGCTCGGAGTTCGACCCGGCCTACTTCAAGTCGGCCCACGGCCTCGACAAGCTCGAGTCCGAGGTGCCGCTCGAGATGATGCTCAACTTGTGGTTGCGTCCGACCTTCGAGGTCCACGGCCTGCGCGGCGGCTACGTCGGTCCCGGCATCAAGAGCATCGTCCCCAACGAAGGCGAGCTCAAAGTCAGCTTCCGCTTGGTCCCCAACCAGCGCGCCGAGCAGGTGCTCGGGGATCTGCGGGCCTTCGTCGCCCAGGTCGCGCCCGACGTCGAAGTCACCGGCGGCGCCGCCTTCCCGCCCTACAAAGCCAGCGCCAGCGGCAGCATCCACGAGGCGATCATGGAGGGCATGGAGGGCGCCTTTGGTCGCAAGCCCGTGACCGTGCGCGAGGGCGGCTCGATCGGGGCCGTGCCGATGATGGAAGCCGCCTTGGGCGTGCCCGTCTACTTCTTGCCGCTGAGCTTGCCCGAGCACGGCTACCACGCGCCGAACGAGCGCTTCGACTGGAAGCAGGCGCACGGCGGGATCCGGGCCTTTAGCCGGGTCTTCGAGAAGCTCGCCCGCGAAGGCGTCTAGCTCGAAGCGGCAGCCGTCAGGGCCAGCCGACGTAGCCGAGCATGTGCACGAGGTCGAAGACATCGACCAGCCACAGCGCACCAAAGACCATGTGCACGGTCGAGGGCGTGGCCACCTTGGCCGGCAGCTCATTGGGCTCCGGGTCGAGCGCATAGCTGACCGACGGGCTCCACAGCCACCACACCAAGACCAGGTGGCCCGCGATGTGGCTCCAAAAGCGGCCGGGTGCGTGGTCGAGCTGCACTTGAGTCATGGCCACGACGCCGGCGAAGACCAAGGCGCAGTAGACGACGCGCCCCCACGCTCGCTGGGCGCGCATGGCCAGCCCGCAGCCGAGACCGAGGCCGGCCAAGGGCAGCCAAAACGCGAAGAACCAGGTCGGGAGGGCGAAGTCGTCGAGGCGCAGCAAGACGAGCGAGCGCAAGACGCTCCACCCGCACAACAAGGTGATCCACAGAGCCAAGCAGGCGGACAGCTCTCGGGTTTGCGCGCTCCGGTCCACGCCGCGCGAGTGTGTACCGAGTCCGGGGGCCTTCGCAAACGCGCTGGCGCCGGGATTGGCCGGCCTGTGCGCGGGTGGGGGAGTGATTTGGGTAAGATGGGCGAGTGAAGGAGGTGGACGCGCAGGGGCCCAGCCTCGAGCAGTGGATGGCCGCGGGTCCCCCCGCCGCCGCGCTCGACGAGGCCCACGCGCTGTCCGAGGTCGAGCGCCGCTTGTTCGGGCGGGCACGCGATCCGATCACCTTCTCGCGCTACGTCCTTTTGGATCGCCTGGGGCGAGGCTCGAGCGGCGTCGTCTTTCGGGCCTATGATCCGCAGCTCGATCGCCGGGTGGCCATCAAGCTCATGCAAGCGGGCTCCGAGCCGGGCAGTCGGGGGCGCACGCGATTGTTGCGCGAGGCCCAGGCCCTCGCACGACTCTCGGATCCGAACGTCGTGACCGTCCACGACTTTGGGGCCTACGATGCGCGCGACCTCGATCGCGGCTTGGCCATCGAAGGCCGCTTCGAGGTCCCCCGGCGTGGCGTCTTTTTGGTGATGGAGCTGGTGCAGGGGCTCGACCTGGACGCCTGGCGCCGCGGCCAAGAGCCCAGCCGGCGTGAGGTCCTCGAGGTCTACGCGATGGCCGGGCGCGGGCTGGCGGCCGCCCACGCCGCCGAGCTCGTGCACCGCGACTTCAAGCCGCACAACGTGCTGCTCGGAGACGACGGCCGCGTTCGCGTGTTGGACTTTGGCTTGGTCCGCCACCTCTCGCGCGAGGGGCGAGGCGATGATCGGCCAGCCCCGGCTGCGAGCGAGGCCGAGGCCGACTCGCTCGAACTGTCGAGGACGGGCGGGCTCGTGGGCACCTTGGCCTATATGGCGCCCGAGCAACATCGGGGCGAGCCGGCCGACTCGCGCAGCGACCAATACGCCTTTGCCCTGAGCTTGGTGGAGGCGCTGATGGGGCGGCGACCCTTCGAGGGGGACGCGCAGGCGCTGGCCGAGGCCAAGGCCGAAGGACCCGAGGGGCGCCTCGAAGGCCTGCCGAAGGGACTCCAAGCCATCTTGGGCCGGGCCCTGGCCGCGGATCCCGACGCCCGCTACCCCGACATGCGCCGCTTGCTCGCCGCGCTCGAGGAGCAGGAGCGTCGTCCGCGACGCCGGCGTTGGTGGGCCGCGGGTGCCTTTTTTGGGGCGGCGGCCGGCATCGCCTTGATGCTGGCCTCCGAGGGTCCGGATCCGATGACCCGCTGCATGGACGAGCTCGCAGCTTCGGCCTCGAGTTGGCCAGGTGCATCGGCGGCCCGGGTCGAGGCCGCCTTCACGCGAACGGGCCTCCCCGACGCGAGCGAGGTCTACATCGCCGTCGACCGCAGCATGCGCGACTGGTGGAGGCGGTGGCGCGAAGCGGGTGCGCACGCTTGCCAAGATGCGCGACGCAGCGACGCGGCCGCCTCGGTCGCACGCGAGCGGGCCTGCTTGGAGCGTCGACGTCGCGAGGCGGAGGTCTTGGCGGGCTTGTGGGGCGAGGCCGACGCCCAGCTGGTGCGCCACGCCCTGCCCAGCATCGCGGAGCTCGGCCGCCCCGAGGACTGTGCGAGCGCCTTTTCAGCCTCGGCCCGTCGCGCCGAGCAGCGCTCGAGTCCCGCCATCGAAGAGGCGCTGACCCGACTGGCCGAGGCGCGGGTGCTCAACGCGAGCGGCCGCTACGCCGAGGCCCTCGATCGGATCGAAGGCGCGGTGGTCGGCTTGGATCCCGCGGCGGCCGAGACCCTGCGCGCCGAGACGGCCTTCGCTCGCGCGGCCGTGCTCGAGCGCCGCGGTGAGCTCGAGGCAGCCGAGGCCGAGCTCTTGCGTTCGATCTGGGCGGCCGAGGCCAACCAAGAAGACGAGCTGGCCGCCGACGCCTGGCTGCACCTGGTGTGGATCGTCGGCGTCGAGGCACGCCGGATCGACGATGGGCAGCGCTGGCTCGCCTTCGCCGAGGCGGCCGTCGCTCGCTTGGGGCACGACGCCCTGCGCCGCGCGACCCTCGAGCACAACCGGGCCGGCCTCGACTTCGTGCGGGGTCGCAAGGCCGACGCCCTGGCCGGCTACCGCCGCGCCCTCGAAGGGCAGCGCAGCCAGCTCGGGCCCGAGCATCCGGACGTCGCCCAGACCCTCAACCACATCGGCAACGTGCTGCTCGAAGGCGGTGAGTTCGAGGCGGCCTTGGACTACGCGACGCGCTCACACGCGATCCGCGTGCGCGCCCTGGGCCCGCGGCACCCCAAGGTGGCCGCCTCGCTCGACAACATCGCGCTCGCCCATTTCGGCCTCGGGCAGCTCGAGGCGGCCTTGGGCGCGGTGGACGGGGCGCTCGAGATCACGCGGGGCAGCGGCGGCCCGGAGGAGTGGCGCAGCTGGCGGATCCGTCGTGACTTGCTCGAGCGTCTCGGCGATGGCGAGGGGGCCTTGGCCGCGGCGCGCGAGGCCTCCCGGCTCGACCGATGGCACGAAGGGCAGCGACGATGAGCTCGGATGTCGAGCTGCTCGAAGCTTGGCGCGCGGGCGATCGGGGGGCGGGCAACGCCTTGGTGCGCAAACACTTTGGGCGCATCCATCGATTTTTTCGCAGCAAGGTCGACGAGGGGATCGAAGACCTCGCCCAACAGACATTTTTGGCCGCGGTCGAGGCCCGCGACCGTGTGGAGAACGACGCCGCCTTCGCGGCCTATGTCTTCGGCATCGCGCGACGCCAGCTCATGATGGCCCTGCGCAAGAAGTACGCACGGGCCAAGGTCTTCGCTCCCGACGAGGTCTCGCTCGCCCATCTCGGCGCAGGGGAGGGGCCCGGCGTGCAGACCTGGCTCGGCGCGCGCGAGGAGCAGGCGATTTTGGTCCAAGCCCTGCGCTCGATCCCCTTGGACTATCAGATCGCGATCGAGCTGCACTACTGGGAAGGCCTGACCGTGCAAGAGATCGCGAGCGTCGTCGAGGCGCCGGCGGGGACGGTCAAGAGCCGGCTCTCGCGGGCGCGCAAGCTGCTCGAAGCGCAGCTACAAACGCGCTTGTCCGACGAGGCAGCCACCCAGGGGTTGGACGCCCTGGTCAGCCGCGTCGGCGAGAGCCTCGGGGCCTGAGAATCCGCGCCCGATGACGCGCGGGGGCTAGCGTTGCCCGTAGAGCACGAGCGAGCTCGACAAGCGGTAGTGCGGCGGCGTGTGGTTGCCCCCGTCGTAGTCGCAGCCCGTACCCAAGACGCACTGGGTGCAGGTGTCGAGGCCGGGTCGGCAGGTGTTCTCGTAGTCCTCCATCGCGTAGCTGATCTGGTTGTTGCCTTCGACCAGATCGCCGCCGACCTCGAGCACCCAGGGCTGCACCACGTCTCCGGGGCACCATCCGGCGCGGTTGGGCTTCCAGTTGCCGGACTGATTGCTCACGGGATTCGACGCGCAGTCGTCTCGCCAGATCGTCGTCGCATGCTGTCCGCTGTTGACGATGAAGCCGTGCTGTTTGGGGCAAAACTCGGCGCAGTTTTGGGCGTTGCCTTGGCCGTGACCGCTGATGACGGTCCATAGCTCGGCCCGCGAGACGCCGGCCGGCACCTCGAAGTCCACGCTGGGGACCAAGCTCTCGATGGGCATGCTCGGGTCGCCGCTGTCGAAGCCCATCTCCGGGAGCACCGGGATCACCAGGGCCGCCATCTCGTCGGCGAGGCCGCCGGTGAACTCGAAGTCGACGTCGACGAGCCAGCCGTCGCCATTCGCGTGACCCGGTCCGACCCAGGTGTCGATGTACACGCGCAGGGTCTGCTCGCCCGTGAGCAGGGGGCGAAGGCCGTCGAGCTGCAGCGACCAGCTCCCGCCGACCCGGTAGGGGGTCATGAAACGGCCGAGCTCGATGACCCGTTCGTCTTCGCGGCCCGCGTTTTCGACCACGCCGACGAAGCCCTTGCGGTCCCACCAGTCACAGCCGGCGCCGGGGCAGTCGAGGCGCAGGTTCATGCGCACGCCGGTGTAGCCCTGCTCGGCCGGCGGGAAGCTCACGCTCGCATCGATCTGCCGAAAGTTCTGCCCCTCGTCCCAGCCCAGCCAGTAGATGTGGGCATCGTCGAAGGCGGTGACCGTGGTGTCCTCGCCGGCGAGCTCGGGTAAGGGCAGGCTGGAGCCCGGACCGCCGCTCTCATCACCCGACTCGCCGCTCGCGCTCCCCTCGGCGTCGGACCCGGTGGAGCCGGCCTCGGAGGTCTCGGCGTTGGTCCCATTGCTCGAGCTGCAGGCGACAGTCCCGAGGGCGAGGAGAGCGAGAAGAGGGGCGGGCCGGAGCGCTCGCAGGGGCATGTAGGGCTAAGTTGCGCGAGGCCCCGCTTTGGTTGCAATGGCGCCTAATGCGCAGTTCAGGCCCGAGGGTCATCAAAAGTCCCCTCCATGCAACCGCGGCGCGCCCTCGCGCAACTCCCCACACATGCGCGCTTTGCCTTTTCGATCCGCTTTGTCGACCTTCGTGGCCTTGGCCCTGCTGCCGGCGCTCTCTGCGTGTGGTGACGAGGGCGGAGGCGACGGGGAGAGCGGCTTCACCGGTCTGACCGAGACGAGCTCCGAGGCCAGCAGTGAAGGCGCGGAGGAGAGCGCCGAGGGCGAAGGCGAAAGCGGGGAGACCGGAGACGGCGATGGAGATGGCGACGGCGATGGCGACGGCGATGGAGATGGCGATGGAGATGGAGACGGCGATGGAGATGGAGACGGCGATGGAGACGGAGATGGCGATGGCGACGGCGACGGCGATGGTGACGGTGACGGAGATGGTGAAGGAGATGGAGATGGAGATGGCGATGGAGATGGCGATGGAGATGGCGATGGAGATGGCGATGGAGATGGCGATGGAGATGGAGATGGAGATGGAGACGGCGACGGCGGCCTCGACGACTGCTTCAAGATCCAGGCGACCATGCGCGACTTCCTCTCGACGCATCCGGACATGGAGTACTACTGGGGGACCAACGCCTACACCGGCTTGGTCGAGAGCAGCTTGGGCAGCGATGGGACCCCCGTGCTCACGAGCAACCCCACTGCGCCATCCGGCTGTAACTGCGCGGACCCGATGATCTCCAGCGCGAGCAGCTTTGCGCAGTGGTTTCACGACGACCCGAGCGTCAACCGCACGGTGCAAGTCGAGCTCCCGCTCACCGACATCGGAGGCGGCGTCTTCAGCTTCGACGACCAGACCTTCTTTCCCCTCGATGGGCTGGGCTGGAACGCGGACCCGCTCACCGAAGAGCTCTTCAACGACACGCTCAGCGATCTACACAACTTCCACTTTACGACGGAGATCCACACCAGCTTCGTCTACCAAGCCGGGCAATCCTTCACCTTCACGGGGGACGACGACGTGTGGGCCTTCATCGACGAGCAGCTCGTCATCGACCTCGGCGGTCTGCACGGCCAGCTCTCGCGCACCGTCGACCTGGACACCCTGGGGCTGACGGCTGGCAATACCTATAGCCTCGACGTCTTCCACGCCGAGCGCCGTCACGACGGATCGACCTTCCGGATCGATACCTCGATCAGCTGTTTCTTCCCGCAGTGAGGCTCGGGGGCAGCCCTCAGCGCTCTGGCAGCGGGATGCGTTCGTCCTCGTCGTGAACGACGGTCCCGAAGCGTCCCTCTCGCCAGTCTTCCTTGGCCTGCTCGATACGGGCCTTGGAGCTCGAGACGAAGTTCCACCAGATGTGCCGCGGGCCTTCGAGCGGCTCGCCAGCCAAAAAGAGCACGCGGCTCGGCCGACGGGCGCAAAGCTCGACGGGGCGCTGCGTCTCGAGGATGAGCATGCGCTCTTCGCCGTGGGACTCGCCCGCGATCTCCAGCTCGCCCTCGACCAGGTACACGGCGCGCTCGGCCAAGTCGTCGGGCAGCTCGATGCGGGTGCCCGCCGGCATGTTCAGCTCGACGTAGAGCATGGGAGAGTAGAGCTCGACGGGAGAGCGCAGCCCAAAGGCCTCGCCGAGCATCACGCGGAGCTCGACACCTTCGATCTGCGTGGCCGGGATGGTGTCCGCCGGGTGGTGGACGAAGCTCGGCTCGACCTCTTCGCTCTCGCGCGGGAGCGCGACCCACAGCTGAATCCCGTGCAGGCGTTGACCCTCGCGGCGGCTACGCTCGCTGCTGCGTTCGGAGTGGGCGATGCCGCGACCCGCCGTCATCCAATTGATCGCCCCCGGCGTGATCAGCTGCTCGCTGCCCACGCTGTCGCGGTGCAGGATCTCACCGTCGAAGAGATAGGTGACGGTGGCGAGGTTGATGTGGGGGTGGGGGCGGACCTCAATCCCCCCTTCGGGCGGCAGATCGGCCGGCCCCATGTGATCGAAAAAAACGTAGGGCCCCACCATGCGACGACGCGCCGAGGGCAATACGCGGCGCACGGGCAGCCCGTCGATGTCGCGGCCGCGGGCCTCGATGATCAGCTCGACGGGGCTCCCCGAGGCGTCGCCCTGGCAGACGGGCTCTTTAACCTCGCGCAGACTCATCGCCCACCTCCGCCCTGGTAGCCGCGACCAAAGCGGCCATGAAAGGCGACCTCGCCCAGCGCTTTGCGTTGGCGGGGCGCCTGCTCGCGCCTGCGCAGGTCCTCGGGCAAGTCCGCCGGATCTCCGGGTTTGGCGATGGCCAAGACGGCCACGGGGTCGAAGCCCTCGGGGATCTCCAGCTCGCGTCGCGCGGCGTCTTTGTCGAAGCCGGCCATCTGATGCACGGTGAGATCGAGGGCCTCGGCTTGCAAGGTCAGCTGCGCGACGGCCAGGCCGACATCGTGCCAGGCGTGGGCGTTGGGCTTGCCGCTGGCCTCGAAGTCCCGCTGCGCGACGCTCACCACCAGGGCACCGGCGTGCTGGGCCCAGGCGCGGTTCTTCTCGTTCAAGACCGACAAGAGGCGAGCGAAGGCCTCCTCGTCGCGGCGCAAGGCGACGACGAAACGCCAAGGCTGGGCGTTGAAGCAAGAGGCGGCCCAGCGGGCGGCCTCGAGCAGGGCGCCGAGCTGCGCGTCGTCGAGTGACTCGGCCCGAAAGGCACGCAGGCTTCGGCGTTCACGGATGAGGGGATGAATCGCCGGGGTGGACTCGGAGCCGGGGGCATCGCCATCGGACATGCGCCTACGATAGGCCGCGCGCCTACGAAGGCCAGACCCACGCGCCCAAAGGACTGTTTTGCGCCTCGCATCGGTCGACGCCAGATGCGAAGGGCTGGCTCGTGTCGCGGGGGACGTGCGAAGCTGAGGCCATGCCGGTCTTGGACCACCTCTTCATCTGCACGGACTCGCCCCCGCCCGAGGCCCAGCAGATGCGGGAGATTGGCTTTTGCGTGAAGTTTCAGCGTGAGCACCCGGGGCAGGGGACCCGCAACGAGCTGCTCTTGTTCGAGCGCAACTACCTCGAGTGGCTCTGCTTGGCCGATCGTGAGGAGGCCGAGCAAAACATGGTTCGACTCGACCGTCGCATCGACTGGCGCGAGACGGGCGCGAGCCCCTTTGGGATCGCCTTGCGAGGCCCCCGCGCGCAGCTCGGGGAGTTGGCCTGGACCAAGTACGCGGTGCCGGGCTTCGTCTTGGACCTTTGGATCTGGAGCGACAGTCTCGACGACCCGCGCTTGCCCTTGCTCATCGTCTTCGAGCAAAGCGCGGAGCTCGCGGCGGCCGGGGGGCCCCATCAACAAGGCTACCCCCCGGCGCTTTTCGAGCACGCGAGTGGCGCGGGCGGCATCGCGGACTGTGAGATCGAAGGCCCGGGCTACGGCGCGGCCGCGGCGATGAACTGGCCGGCGGGTCTGCGGGTGCGAGACGGCGTTTCTCCGCGGATGCGCTTGTCGCTCGAAGGCAGCAGCGTGCGCGGTCGCGTGGGAGCGCTGCTCGAGTTGGTGTAGCGTCGCTTTGGATGCACCGCTCGCGTTGGATCGCTTTGTCCCTGGCCTTGACGCTCGCGCCCGCGTGCGCGGACGACTCCTCGTCCGAGTCCGGCTCGAGCACTGAGACCGAAGCCGAGTCCGAGGCCTCGAGTGAGGCGAGCAGCTCGGAGACGACCAGCGAGAGCTCGGAGACGGGGGGAGATGGAGATGGCGACGGCGATGGGGATGGGGATGGAGATGGAGATGGAGATGGCGACGGCGATGGCGATGGCGACGGCGATGGCGATGGCGATGGAGATGGGGATGGCGACGGAGACGGAGACGGCGATGGCGACGGCGATGGCGATGGCGATGGAGATGGGGATGGCGACGGAGACGGAGACGGCGATGGAGACGGAGATGGAGATGGCGATGGAGATGGGGATGGAGATGGCGATGGAGATGGAGACGGCGATGGAGATGGAGATGGAGACGGAGATGGAGACGGAGATGGCGATGGAGATGGCGATGGCGACGGGGATGGCGACGGAGACGGAGATGGGGATGGCGACGGGGACGGCGACGGCGACGGCAGCATGAGCTTCGATGCCTGCGGCTTCCCGGAGGACGGCCCCTGGTACGAGATCGTCTACTGGCAGGTGATGCCCGACGCGACCTCACCTTCGCGCAGCTACTCGGCGACCCCGGGCTTCGGCGAGGACGAGTGGGTCTACAGCGGGCAGTTTTATCCCGAGGTGTGGACGCTCGGGACCATTCCGGTGGTCTCGGATCCGGCGGGCATCTTGGCCCACGTGGGCTCGGGCGACACCCTGCAGCTGATGCTCGGCTTCGAAGAACTCATCGACTACGACCACGCGACGGTCTGCATCGAGGGACGCTCCGTGCATACCTCGTCGCCGGTCACCGTGACCTTGTCGAACCCGACCACGAGTTGCAGCGTCTCGGGTCAACTCACCCAAGCGTGGACCGAGGGCGACCCCGCTCACATCCCTCGGCTCGGCCTCGACATCGGCAAGTGCTTTACGCCCGGTGTCGATACGCAGGCGCTACGCGTGCAAGGAAGCGGAGGCAGCAGCCGCGTGGGCGTCCATCGATTGCGCATCACTTTGCACGGTGCATCTTGGTAGGGGCCGACAAAAAATCTGATCTCCGGGTCGCCGGCCCCCCTCTACACCGACATGACTAACTTTCGCTTCCCCCCTCTTCGCGTGCCGCGCGTCCTCGTGCTCGTCGCTGGTGTCGGCCTGACCAGCGCCTGTGATCCCGACATGGTCACCGAAGGCGAACAGGTCGGCTTTGGGGCCGCCTTTGGTGGGATCATCGAGTTCCACACCGGTGACCGGGTGCTGGTCGACACCTTGTGGTGTCCGAACTGGGTACGCCACATCGATGACAACGGCAGCTGGGTCGGCGGGGAAGAAGAACCCCAGTCGGCACGGGCTTGCTTCGACTTGAGCGCGAGCGGCAGCGGCACCCTCGAGGGCGAAGAGTGCTTGCGCGTCACCGGACTCGGCGAGGCGCGGCTCGAGCTCGCGGCCCAAGCTTGCGAACTCCGGGACTTCGAGGACGACGCCTTCGCCCTGGTCGGGGTGGCGACCGACGGGCTCACGCCGGCTTGGCGCTCGGCCTACGGCTTGTTCGAAGACGAGGATGCGCCGGGGCAGCCCGTCTATCCCATGTTGCCACCGGGCCTGAACGAGCTGGGCGCGAGTGGACCGGCGAAGGTCGCAGCTGGCCTCGAGCACTACCTCGTGCCGGCGCTCGTGGATGCGGCCGGACCGGTCGCCTTCGACCCGGAGACCGCCACGCATAGCTTCGTCGGGCCGGGAGAACTCGCGGACCCTCGCTACGCCAAGTTGACGCTGCAGGTCGGAGAGACCCTCGACCTCGACCTGGCCTTGCCGCAGTTGGCCGTCAGCTTCGTCCAGCTCGTCGGGGCCGAGGCGGGGGCGGACGGCAGCCTGAGCGTCGTGCAGATCGACGAGGGCAACCCGCCGTCGGGCGTCGGATTGGTACGTGACGGGGCGGGGGACATCATTTTCGGGGCGGCCGTCGAATACGAAGTCGACGCCCCCTACATGCTCGACACGGCCAACGACGAACTCGCTCCCTTCTACCGAGGCCTCTTCACCCTCAACCATGAATGCTTCGAGCCCGACCGGAACCCCCGACAGCACCGGGCCACCGTGCGCGTGCGCCACGGCGAGTTCGAGGCCGAGCGCGTGTTCGAGTGGGCGCAGGCCGGCGACATCTTGGGCGGCGACTGGGAACCCGACGAGCGTTGCACCGAGGTCGTCTACAACGAGGGCTGCGCCTGTTCGAGCGGGAGGACCGGCGGTCGCACCGGCGCCTTGGCGCTCGTTGGCCTGCTCGCCCTTCGTCGTCGGCGTCGACGCTAGCTGAACTCTTCGCGGGTCTGGGCGTCGTGCCCTTCGATCCGCTCACGCGTGGCGCGGCGCGCGGCGACCAGCGCTTCGCGCAGCTTCGGGTCTTGGCGGGCCAAGATGCGCACGGCCAGGTGACCGGCGTTGGCGGCCTGGCCGATGGCGACGGTGGCCACGGGGCAGCCGCCGGGCATCTGCACGATCGACAGCAAGGAGTCGACACCGGGCAGCGCACCCGAGACCACGGGGACGCCGATGACGGGGAGCTCGGTCAAGGCGGCGACCATGCCCGGCAGGTGCGCGGCGCCACCGGCCCCGGCGATGATCAGCTCCAGGCCGCGCTCCGAGGCCTTCGTCGCGTACTCGTACATCGCCTCGGGGGTGCGGTGGGCCGAGATGATGCGGACTTCGTGGGGCACGCCGAACTCGCGGAGGACGGCGACGGCGCCTTCCATGGTCGGCAAGTCGGAGCGACTGCCCATGCAGATGCCGACTTTGGGCGCGGAGGTCTCGGTCACGGTTCCATGATCCTTTCGAGCGCCGACTGGGCGCGGCGGCGGCTCGTCTCCAGATCGTCCGAGACGGCCGTGATGTGGCCCATCTTACGGGCCGGCCGGCTCTCTCGCTTGCCGTAGACATGGATGTGCGCCCCCTCCACGCAAAGGGCCTCCCGCAGCCGCTCGGGCCGACTTTCGCGGCCGTCTTCGTCGCCGAGGATATTGAGCATGACCGCGCTGCGTGCGCGAGGGCGCGGCGAGCCCAGGGGCCAATCCAAAATCGCGCGCAAGTGGTTGTCGAACTGCGAGCTCTCGCAAGCTTCGATCGTGAAGTGCCCGCTGTTGTGAGGGCGCGGCGCGAGCTCGTTGAAGTACAGCGAGCCGTCGGCGCACTCGAAGAGCTCGACGGCCATGATGCCGACATGCTCGAAGGCCTCCGCCGCGCGCACGGCCAAGGCCTGCGCGCGCGCTTGGACCTCGTCGGGGGAGGGCGCGGGTAGCTCGACCGCCACGCAGCGGTGATCCTCTTGGACGGTCCAAACCACCGGGTAGCTCACCGTCTCGCCGCCGGGGCGTCGCGCGACGAGGACCGAGAGTTCGCGGATGAACGGCACGTGCGCTTCGACCAGCGACTGGCCTTCGCGCGCGAGTCGCTCGTGGGCGGCGATGGCCTCCTCGAGGGTCTTGGCCGTCGCCGTACCGTAGCCGTCGTAGCCATGGGTCGGGCTCTTGAGCACGAGGGGCAGACCGAGGCGCTCGACGATCGCGGCGATCTCCTCGGCCGAGTTGGCGGCGTCGAAGGGGGCGAGGGGCAGTCCGCTCGCCTCGGCGTGTCGCTTTTGCACGATCTTGTCGCGGATCCACGTCATGGTCTGCCGCGCCGGCCACAGGGGAATGCCACGGGCTTCGCACATGGGGGCGAGCACGGAGAGGTCGGCCCACTCGTTTTCGAGGGTCACCACGGTGCACCCCTCCAAGAACTTTTCGAGCGCTTCGGCGTCGCGCCAGTCGCCCGTGAACACGTGGTCGAAGTCGTCGACCGCACCCGAGGGCTTGGCTTGGTAGATGCTGACCTTCACGCCCAGGGGGACGGCGGCGAGCGCCAGCATGCGACCGAGTTGGCCCCCACCGAGAATTCCGACGCGGGGCATGCCTTGAAGATCCGTCGCGCTCATCGTGTCAGCTCGTTCCTTTGCGTCTGCTCTTCACGAGGCCCAGACTGCGGGCGTCGCTGCGGTCCAATAGCATGAGCAGCAGGGATCCGACCGTTTCCTGGGATTCCAAGGGGTGGCGCAGCGGAATTTCCGCGTCGATCTCGTAGTGGTTACGGCGCCCCACACGGGAGCGCGCGACGACGCCCGCCGCCTCGAGCTCGTTGACGATCTTGACGACGCTGCGCTCGGTGAGGCCGACCATCTCGGCCACATCGCGCAAGCGGATTTCGCGGTCGCGCGCGAGGCACACCAGCACGTGGGCGTGGTTGCTCAAAAAGGTCCAAGAGCCCGAAGGCCCGCGATCACCCCCGCTGCCCATGCCTGGGCCTCCCCGGGCATCCCCTCGGCGTCGAAACCATAGAGGGACAATACATGAAAAAAGATTCATGAAAAGGGGGTAACTCCCTGTCACCGTCGGACAATCGCGACTACAAGGGGCCCGTGGAAGGAAGTCCCAACGCGCTACCCGTTCAGGGTGGCCGGCTTCGAGCTTTCGAAGTCGGCCTCGCTCGCGTGCGAGGTCTCGCTGCGCCGGCCGTACTTCGCTTCGAGCTCTTGGGACCTTCGACGCTCGACGAGCTCGCACGGGCCGTCGGTGAGAACGCGGGCGTGGCCGCCCAGACCCGGACCCTCGACGCACGCGAGATTCGAGACCGGGCGGCCAGCGGCGCGAGCGTTTTGGTTCCGCTCCATGATGCGTGGGTCACCATCTCTCGCTCGCGCTGCACCTTGGTCGACGAGCGCCGCGAGCGAGACTTCGCCCCAACGATCCGTCGGATCAAATCGCTGGTCGGCAACGCCCCGGTCGACGCGCTGATCTTGGAGTCCCGCTTTCCGATGGCGGCGCTCTCGCGGCGTGCGCTGGGTACCGCCTCGGCCTGGCAGCGCCTGCGCGCCCTGCTCGCGCTGGAGCGCTCGGAGATCGCGGCGCTCGTCGTCTTCGCGGTCGTCCTCGGTGGCTTGTCCTTGGCCGTGCCGGTCGCGGTCCAGGTGCTCGTCAACACCATCGCCTTTGGCTCCTTGCTGCAGCCCTTGGTGATCTTGGTGCTGCTCTTGTTCGGCGTGCTCGCCTTTTCGGCCACGGTTCAGGTCGCGCGCTGGTACGCGATGGAGGTCTTGCAGCGCCGGATCTTCGTGCGCGTCAGCGAGGACTTCGCCCGGCGCTTGTCGGCGGCGAGCTACGAGCAACGCGACGAGGTCGAGCTGCGCGAGCTTTCGAACCGATTTTTCGACGTCGTCACCATCCAAAAGACGGCGAGCCAGCTCTTGCTCGATGGCCTGGGCCTGGCGCTGCAGACGGCCGTGGGCATGGTCTTGCTCGGCTTTTATCACCCGGTCTTGTTGGCCTTCGACGTGGCCCTGCTCATCGCCTTGGGTCTGGTGGTGCTGCTGGGCTACGGCGCCGTGCCCACCGCCTTGGCCGAGTCGCAAGAGAAGTACCGAGTGGCGGCGTGGATTCAGAACTTGGCCAGCCAGCCGGGCCTGTTCAAGCGGGGCTCGGCCGCGACCTTCGCCGCGCAAAAAGCCGATCTGCTCACCCGCAGCTACATCGGCGCGCGCCGACGCCACTACCGACGCGTGCTGCGGCAGCTCGTCGGGGGCATGGGCGTGCAGATGTTGGCGTTGGTCTCGTTGCTCGGCCTCGGCGGCTGGTTGGTGATGCGCGGTGAACTCACCTTGGGCCAGTTGGTGGCGGCCGAGCTCGTCGTGGGCGCCATCGGGGCCGGCTTCGCCAAGATCGGCAAGCACCTCGAGTCCGCCTACGATCTGCTCGCCGGCCTGGACAAGGTCGGCATGGTGCTGGACCTGGAAGTCGAGGACCAACCCTCCTCCGAGCCGACCAGCGGCGAGCCTTTGCACGTGAGCGTCAGCGAGCTTCGCCTCACGCGGGGAAGCTGGGCCTCGCCGGAGCCCATCTCGATGGAGGTCGATCCGGGCGACCGGATCTGGGTCACGGGACCGGGCGGCAGCGGAAAGTCCACGCTCCTCGAGACCCTCGCCGGCCTGCGCACGGCCCAAGAGGGACGGCTGCGGATCCGGCACGCCCGCTCGGCGTGGGGACCGGGGCTGCGGCTGCGAAAGCGGGCCCACCTGGTCCGACCGGGCCAGACCTTCGCGGGCTCTTTGCTCGAGAACCTTCAGGCGCTGCGCCCGGAGCTCGACGAGGCGGAGGCTTGGAAGCTCTTGGAGCAAGTGGAGCTGTGCGACGTGGTGCGGGCGCATCAAGAGGGGATTCATACGCAGCTCGGCGAGAGCGGCGCCCCCTTGTCGCGTTCGGAACTCGCCCGCTTTGCGCTCGCGTGTGGCCTGGCCGCCTCGCCGGACCTGCTCTTGCTCGACGGCACGGTGGATGACCTGGGCCTGGATCCAGAGCGGGAGCGCCAGGTGCTGGATGTCGTCTTTGGCCCCCAGGTGCCCTGGGCGGTCGTCGTGGTCGGTCGTCATCCCGAGCTCGCGCCGCGATGCCGCAAACGAGTCCAGCTCGGCGCGACCGGAAAAGGAGAGCCCTCATGGTGAACCCTCGCTCGGAGTTTCCGCCCTCGGCCTTGCCGGCGGCCGGTCGCGTCGCCCGCGTGCGAACGCTGGCCATGGTGCTGGCCATCTCCCTGCTCGCCAGCTTGATCTTGCTGGCCATCTCGCCATGGCAGCAGTCGGTGCGCGGCGAGGGACGCGTGATCGCCTATGCGCCCCTGGAGCGCCGACAAAGCGTCGAGGCCCCCATCGAGGGTCGCGTCACGCACTGGTACGTGCAAGAAGGTGACCGCGTCAAACAAGGCGATCCGATCGCCGACCTGGCGGACAACGATCCCGAGATCCTCGACCGCCTTCGCCGCGAGCGGGACGCGGGCCAGGCCCAAGTCGACGCCGAGGCGCTCTCGATCTCGCTGACCGAGGCGCGGATCGCTTCGATGGAGGCGGCGCGCGAGCAGGCCGTCGACAACGCGGGCATCCGCGTCGACATGGCCCGCGACCGCCGTGACGCCGCGGCGCGCTCGGTCGACGCGGCCAGCGCGACCCAAGCCACGGCCGAGCTCAACTTGGATCGCCAGCGCCGCCTGCACGAGAAGGGGCTGGCCTCGAAGCGGGACCTGGAGCTGGCCGAACTCTCGATGGAGACGGCGCGCACGGAGCTCGACCGGGCGAAGGCCTCGTTCGCGGCCGCGAAGTCCGAGATCAAGGCCTTGGCCGCCGAGCAACAAAAGGTCGCGCTCGGCAATCGGGCCGAGATCGAGTCGGCCCGCACCGCGCTGGAGAAACTGCGCGGCGACAAGGCCAAGGCCGAAGCCGAGCTACTCAAGATCGAAGTTCGTTTGGCCCGACAACAACAGATGCGGGTGGTGGCCCCGCGCGCCGGCACCATCTTTCGGCTCGTGGCGAATCAGGGCACGGAGATGGTCAAGGCCGGAGACCCGCTGGTGGTCCTCGTACCGGAGGCCGGTTCACGCGCCGTCGAGCTCTACGTCGACGGCAACGACGCGCCCTTGATCGACGCCGGCCGTACGGTGCGCTTGCAGTTCGAAGGGTGGCCGGCCGTGCAGTTCGTCGGTTGGCCCTCGGTCGCGGTCGGTACCTTCGAGGGGCGCGTCGATTTCGTCGACTCCCACGACGACGGACACGGGCGCTTTCGCGTGGTGGTGGTGCCCCTCGACCCCGAGGCGTGGCCGAGCGCCCGCTACCTGCGACAGGGCGTGCGGGCCAACGGCTGGATCTTGCTCGAGCGCGTCTCCCTCGGCTTCGAGTTCTGGCGTCAGTTCAACGGCTTCCCGCCGGTGGTCCCACCCGACTACGGCGTGGTCAACTCCAGCGAGCACGAGCAAGAAAAGGAGAAGGGCCAGTGAGGGCGCTGTTTCGGGGGCTCGTCGTGGCGGGCCTCGTGCTGTGTACACGGCCGGCCCTCGCGGCCGAGCCGAGCGCGCCGGCCGATGCGCTGACCCTGGACGAGGTGCTCGCGTCAGTCGACGCCACGCATCCGGATCTCGAGTACGCCCGTCTCGGCTTGCAAGCGGCCGAGGGCCAGCGTCAAAGCGCGCGCGGCCACTGGGATCCGAAGCTGGCCGCCAAGGGCAAGTGGATCCCCGTCGGCTACTACCAGACCGGACAGTTCGACGCCTACGTGCGCCAAGAGACGCCCCTGTGGGGTTTGGGTGCTTACGCCGGCTATCGCCTCGGCCTGGGTAACTTTGCCGTCTACAAAGGCGAGCTCGAGACGCGCAACGCCGGTGAGGTGCGCGCCGGCTTGGACCTTCCGTTGTGGCGGGGGGGCTCGATCGATGCGGGGCGCGCCGAGATCGCACGTTCGAAGCTGGCCGTCGACGCGGCCCAGTGCGGCATCGACTCGAAGCGCCTCTCCGTGCGTCAAAAGGCGGCGAACAGCTACTGGAAGTGGGTCGAAGCCGGGCAAGAGGTGCGCATCCAAGGAGAGCTGCTCGAGGTCGCGCGCGCGCGCGATGCCGGCTTGCGTGAGCAGGCGGCCCTGGGCAGCCAGCCCGCCATCTTGGTCACCGACAACGAGCGCCTGATGCTCGAGCGCGAGGCCAAGCTCGTGGCGGCGCGCCGTGACTTCGCCGAGACGAGCTTGTCCCTCTCCTTGTTTTTACGCGACGGCCAGGCGAAGCCGGTGGTCGCGGGTCTCGAGCGGGTCCCGAGCTTCGCCGCCAGCGTGGGCCAGCCGAGCCTTCCCGCGGAAGAGGCCGACATTCAGTCGGCGGTGGGCCAGCGCCCCGAGCTGTGCGAACTCGAGCTCGCGCGGCGTCGGGCCGAAGTCGAGGTCCGGCTCGCCAAGAACGAGCGGGCGCCGGACATTCGCGTGCAGGCCTTCGTCTCGCGCGACCTCGGCGACGGTCCGGTCGAGCTTCAACCGACGGAGCTCGGGGTGGGGGCCGGACTGGAGGTCCCCTTGGGCCTTCGCAAGGCGCGAGGCAAGCTGGCCGAAGCCCGTGCGAAGCGAGCTCAGGTCGACGCCCAGCTGCGCGGGGCGACGGATCGGGTGGCGGCCGAGGTTCGTACCGCGCGGGTCGATCTGCTCGCCGCCCACCAACAGCTGGAGCTCGCGCGGCGGCAGGTCGCGGTCGCGCAGGCGCTGGCCGACGCCGAGCGTGAGCGCCTGCGCGAAGGCGCCAGTGATCTCATCGTCGTCAACTTGCGCGAGCTTGCGGCCGCCGACGCGGCGCGGCTCGAGGTCGAGGCCACCGCTCGCTACTACCGCGCTGTTGCGGATTATCTCGCCGCGACGGGTCGGGTCGGCAGCGCCGAGCTCAACCCAGGCTGATCCGAAGCTCGCCCTCGCCGGCCTCGACCGGGTACTGGCGCAGGGGCTTTTTGGCCGGGCCGTGCACGACCGCACCGTCGGGGGAGAAGCGCGAGCCGTGGCAGGGGCAGGCGTAGGCTTGGCCTTCGGCGTCCCAGTCGACGGGGCAGCCCATGTGGGTGCACTTGCGGTCACCGGCCAGGTAGCGGCCCTCGCCCACGAAGACGACCAGGAGCTTGTGCTCGCCGGCATCGACGGCCACAGCGCCGCCGGGGGTGGCCAGCGGCGGGTTGTCGGCCAAGGCCACGCGCAGGACCGAGCCATCGAGCGAGGCGCTCCCCTTGGGTGCCCCCGCGCAGCCGACCAGGGCAGTGCCGGCCGCCACCAGCAGGCTCGAGCGACAAAAATCGCGCCGGCTTTGGGCGCGTTCGGATTCGGGGCCTCGCTGCATGGCTCCAGGGTACGCCCTCGACGCGCTCGTGGCTGCAAGTGGGTGCTAAGATCGGCGCAGATGCTCGTTTCGAGTCCCGTGGGCCTGCGCTCGCGCGCCTTGGTAGTCGTCGGAGTCGCGCTCGCCTGCTCGGCCTCGGCGTGCCCGCGCACTGCGAGCGTGGTGCCGCCGCGAGATTCTCTTTCCTCCACCGACCCAATGCCCGCGCCTCCGATCGCCGAAGCCCGCCCTCACGAAGTCGTCTCACCGCATGGGACTCGCACCGACGAGTACTACTGGCTTCGGGACGATACGCGCGAGGACCCCGAGGTCATCGCCTACCTCGAGGCCGAGAACGAGTACCGCGACGCGCTGATGGCCCCGGCCGAGTCCCTGCGCGAGCAGCTCTACGAGGAGATCGTCGGTCGCATCGCCAAGGACGACGAGAGCGCGCCCTACCTCGATCGCGGCTGGTGGTACATCACGCGCTACGTCGCCGAGGGCGAGTACGAGATCTATTTGCGCAAGGAGGGCAGCCTCGACGCCGCCGAAGAGGTCATGCTCGACGTCAACGCCCTGGCCGAGGGCAAGGACTACTTCTCGGTGGGCAACTGGGAGGTCGGCCCCGCGAACCGCCTGCTCGCGTACGCCGAGGACGACGTCGGTCGCCGCCAATACACGATTCGCTTCAAGGACCTCGAGACGGGGGAGCTTTTGCCCGACCGCATCGAGAACACCAACGCGTCGATGGCCTGGGCCGCGGACGGCAAGACCCTCTTTTACGTCGAGAAGGATCCGACCACCTTGCTCGGCAAGCGGGTCAAACGCCATCGCCTCGGCGAGGACGCGAGTCTCGATCCGGTGGTCTACGAAGAGCAGGACGACAGCTTCTACATGGGTGTCGGCACCACCACGGATCACGCCTGGGTGGTCATTCACCTCAGCAGTACGGTCTCGGATGAGATGCACGTGCTCGAGGCCGATCGTCCCGACGGCGAGTTCCGCCTCTTTGCCCCGCGCGAGCGCGACCACGAGTACGGAGCCGATCACATCGCCGGTCGCTGGGTCATCCGCACCAACCTCGAGGCCCAGAACTTTCGGGTGATGGAGGTCGACGACGCGGCCATCGGCGACACCGGATCGTGGCGCGAGCTGGTGGCCGAAGACGACGAAGTCTTCATCGACGGCTTCGACGTCTTCGACGGGCACCTGGTGGTTCAAGAGCGAAGTGAGGGTCTGCAACGCCTGCGGATCCGCGACATGAAGACCGGCGCCTCACGTTTCGTCGAGGCCGACGAGCCGGCCTACAGCGCGGAGCTCGGGACGAACCTCGACCCTTCGAGCCCCTGGCTGCGCTACGCCTACACCTCGCTGACCACGCCCTGGACCACCTACGAGCTCAACCTCGAGACGGGGGAGCGTCGCCTCCTCAAGCGCCAGAAAGTCTTGGGTGACTACGCACCCGAAGCCTACGCGAGCGAGCGAGTGTGGGCGACGGCGCGCGACGGCACGCGCATCCCCGTCTCCCTCGTCTACAAAAAGGGCTTTGTGCGGGACGGCTCGGCGCCCCTGTTCTTGTACGCCTATGGCTCTTACGGCTCATCGATGGACCCCAGCTTTCGCTCGAGCGTGGTGAGCCTGCTCGATCGCGGTTTCGTGTGGGGCATCGCCCACATCCGCGGCGGCCAGGAGATGGGACGCAAGTGGTACGAGCAGGGGAAGCTGCTCAACAAGAAGAACACCTTCACCGACTTCGTCGACGTGACGGAGTTCTTGGTGGCGGAGAAGTACGCGCATCCCGACAAGGTGGCCGCGGCCGGCGGCTCCGCCGGCGGTCTGCTGATGGGGGCGATCATCAACATGCGACCCGAGCTCTACGGGGCCGTCGTGGCCGCCGTCCCCTTCGTCGATGTAGTCACGACGATGATGGACGCCTCGATCCCCCTGACGACGAACGAGTACGACGAGTGGGGGAACCCGGCCGAGAAAAAGTACTACGACTACATGCTCTCCTACTCCCCCTACGACAACGTCGAGGCCAAGGCCTATCCGCCGATGCTGGTGACGACGGGACTGTGGGACTCGCAGGTGCAGTACTTCGAGCCGGCCAAGTGGGTGGCCCGCCTGCGCGCCAAGAAGACCGACGACAACCCCTTGGTCTTCTCCATCAACATGGACGCAGGGCACGGCGGCAAGTCGGGACGCTTCCGGGCGCACGAAGAGACGGCGCTCGAGTACGCCTTCGTGCTGCGCCAGTTCGGGATAGAGGAGTGATGCGCGCCAGAGGCCCGGCGCGGCTCTCGGGCCTGGCTTGGCTCGCGGCCTGCTCGACCTCCGACCCCTCGCCGGCGCCGGCCCCCGCGGCCCCGACCCCCGTCGCCCCGAGCGGTGCCGAGCTGGCAGGGGAGGCCGACGATGTGATCGAGGTCGAGGCGACGACCCTCCCCATAGGCCAAGGCGAGTGGCCCGAAGGCGTCCCAACACCAGCCAAAATCTACTGGGTGACGGCCGCCCGCAGCGAGCTGGATCCCACGCGCTTTGGTGCCAAAGCTCCACTCGGCGAGGCCTGGCCGCGCTGGGCCGAGGCCCTGCGCACAGACGGCAAGCTGGTCTCGGCCGACGAGAACGCGTCGGGTGTCCGCGCCGAGTATTGCCCGGACGCCGACTGCAGCGCCCGCTACACGATCGTGCTCGACGCGTGGGGCGAGACCGAAGTGCGCGGCGTCATCCAACCCCTGCTCACGCGTGCGCCCATCGACTTGCCGGGCAAGTGCGTGACGCCCCGGGACACGCGCTTTTCCTTCATCGAGCACCGCAGCGGCCACGGCTTCGACGACTACCTCCAACAACAGATCGACATCGAGCAAGACTACCGCTGGAGCTTCGAGCCCATCGCGGGCCCGGACCTCGACCTCGACGGCCAACTGGACTTGATGGTGCCGATCGACGAGGGCCCCAAGGATCGGAGTTGCCAAGAGGACATTCGCTGGCAGCTCTACGTGATGCGCGGCGACTGTGGCGTCTTTGTCGGCGAGATCGAGGGGCGGCCGGGCGACGAGCGCAGGGGCCCTCCGCTGAGCATGGAGGGCGGCCTCGTGCGCCTGTTCTCCATCCGCAGCGGGGGAGGTCCCGAGCGAGGTGACACCCACCTCGTCTACACCTTCGATGGGCAGCGCTACGTCGAGGCCTCGCGCGAGGTCCAGGGCGCCCGCTGTGACGTGCACCCCGCCGACTGTGACCCCCTGGTGCGTTCGAGCTGCCGCCGCGAGTAGAGCTCAGCGCTCGACGAGGGTGCAATTGGCCTCGAACGAGAATGGGCCTTCGCGGTCCCACAGGGCTTGTCCTGGGAAGGGGGCGAAATCTCTTACCGATTCACAAACGATGGCGACCTGTCCGTCGGCGTCGAAGTCGAGCGAGCATTGCGAGTGTGCCTGGCTCGTGACTGTGGCCTGCGCGCCGATGTAGTGACAGACGTCTTCTCCGGTCGGCGTGTCGACGGCGAGCACGTCGCGCCGGTAGACGAGCGAGGGGAGGGCGCGGCCTGGATGTTCGGTCACGGCGCGCATGCCCGTGGGCCCGTAGTCGTCGATGCCCGCCATTTCGAAGTGCAGATGGCCTGGCTGAACGGCACCGACTTGGCCGGCCGAGCACCAGGTGGCGATGCGCCCGACGTTGAAGCCGCGGTGGGTGGCCGGAACGAGGTCCAACATGACGTTGCGGTGCGCCCGATCGAAAATGAGCGTGCACTCCGAAGCACCCCCCGCCTCCCCGGCGTTCGGTCTCGCCGGACTCACGATGTGGTAGCGAGCCTCGAGGCCGTCCACGGGGGTGAAGGGGCAGTCTCCGTCCCGGGCGGCCAAGTCGCAGTAGCTGAACTCGCCCTCGAGCTCGCGCAAGCTTTCGGCGGGAGGTGCCTGGTTCGAGTCCCACACGCCGACCCTGGCTTTGTAGTGGCCACGCACCCAGCCCTCACCGCTTTGTTCGACCACGCGCTGCATTTCGACTGCCCGGTAGATCTCTCCGTCGAAGGCAAACCTGTAGATCGCGTCGTCGCCCATCGACTGCCATTCGCAGCGGACGACCGGCGAGCCCGAGACTTCGTCGAAGGCGGTGAGCGCCGAGCGCTGGATCCTGAGATCCGAGACGTAAAAATCGTCCATGCCGATGCAGTCGACGGTATTGCGATCGGTGTCGACGTCTTGGCAGGCGAGTACCCCGGCGCCGAAGAGCAGCAGGGCGAACACGGGCCTGGGAACACGCGTCGCTGCGCTCACGGGAACATCACCTCCACGGTGGTCGGCGTCGCCCCTGCACCCAAAATGGCGATGGCAGGTGCGTCCTCGAACTCGAAGGAGACGAGGTCGCCAAAACCGTCGGGGGTCGTCGCCCGTCGGACCTCGAAGACTTCGCCTTCCCATGGGATCCCGACGCAGCCCGCCGCCGTGGCGTATCCGCGGCCGCTGGGCAGCACCACCGGGCGTGCGTAGATGGTGTCGCAACGGCTCGACCCCCGGGAGATCCGCTCCAGACCCTCGCGTCCGAGTTGATGGAGATCCAAGCAGGGGCCCGGGCTCGGATAGTAGTGCGGGCTTTCACAGCTCTCGCTCTCGTTGGTGATGGCGAGCTCGTCACGTCCGTCGCCGTTGGACTCGACCACGACGGGGTTCGCTCCATCGATCCCGGCCAAGGAGGTCGAGGCGGTCGGTCCCGAGGCCGACCCCCAGGCGAGCTCGAAGCTGCCGTCGCTCTTCGCATCGAGGAGATCTGTGAATCCATCGCCATCGAAGTCACCCAGATGCAAGGCGGCGGCGTCTACGACCCCAAAGAGGCGCCCGTCTCGCCAGCCCCCGGGGGCCAAACTCTCGTTTTGCCACCAGCGAAGCTCGGTCCCGGCCAATCCCAATAGGTCGAGGTCTTCGTCACCGTCGAGGTCGACGGCGTGGAAGTACTGGACGGGGCTCTCGAAGTCCACGAGCAGCTGGCGCGCCTCGAAGCCTCCCTGTCCGTCACCGAGAGAGACCCCCAACTCGAAGACTTGGATGTTCTGACCGGCGTCGAAGTAAGGGGCGTAGGTGATCAGATCAGAGATGCCGTCCCCATCGAGATCCGCGAGCAGCTTGGGCTGCAAGAAGGCGCCGCCGAGGGGATGATCGGGCAAGCTCCCCGACCCGTCTACCTCGAGCGCGTTGGCGCCCAAACGCAGCCAGTGAAAGCTCGCGTTGTCGGGAGCCTCACGCCAGCCCAACAGCTGCGCCCCCGCGCCCGTGCTCCGAACGCCCGACGTGAGGTGTGTGGTGTCGCTCGGCAAGCTCAACGAGAGTTGCGGGCGAGCCGGGTAGGCCTCGACCACGGCGCCCCAGCTGCTGTCCCGCTCGGGGTGGGGGAGGATGGGCGAGTAGCCGGGCAGGGTCTCGCAGGTAAAGCGCGTACCTTCTCCCTCGGCGACCACGGTGGGGACGTTGGGCGCGAGGCAAGGATCGATCGCTTCGCAGAGGATCGAACACGAGCCCGACGCGATTCGAAGGTTGCTGTCGCGGTACTCGGTCTCGTTGGCGACGCGTTGCGTTCCGTCCGGGCAGGTCGCCGTACAAACCGGCGCTTCGTAGGCATCGCAGGCGCTGCCCGCGATGAGCGCGAGCACGTAGCCCATGCACGCACCGGCTCGACGAAGCGAGGTGGACGCCGACGGCGAGATCATCCGCCGGTCTCGTCGTCGCTCGAGCCCGACTCGCCGCTGCCGCAGTTGCCCTGGCTGATGACGGGCTCACCCGCAGAGTCGTAGGTCACGACGCCGCAAGTGAAGCAGTCTTCGGTGATCACGGGGAAGGTGTCCTCCGGACAAGCCTGAATCACACTGCAGTAGTATTCGCAGTCGCCCATGCCAAAGGAGGCGAAGGCGCCATCCGCATCGTAGGTCGCCGGGTTGAAGCCGGCCGACACGTCGTAGGTCATCGAACTGGTCCGGGACTCGTAAAAGGACGTGCCAACGGGACAGCTTTGCATGCCGCATAGCTCGGCTGCTTCGGTGCCGGATGGGCAGCCAACGAAGATCGATGTCGCAAATCCGAGCCCCAACGAGCCCGCGAGCGTGGCGATGCGCATGTAGCGATCTTAGGGGGCCACACACCGTCGGTTCAAATGCGGTGTAACCGCGGTCCCCCCCCGGATTTGCCCTCGTGGCCGGGACGCATAGGTCGCACTTTTGGGGCGTGTGCGCCCGGCATCGGCCATAATCGTCGAGCCCGCCCATGCTCTTTAGCCCTCGGACCTTGCGCTCCATCATCGCCGGCGAGTCGGCGGTGGACTTGCCCGAGCTGAGCGTCCGCACGCGCGCCGAGGCGCTCGCCTTTTTGGACGCCTATGGCCTCGGGGACGAAGACGAGGCCGACCGGCGTCACGGGGCTTGGCTGCGGCAAAAGGCGCTGGAGATCCTCGAGGGGCACATCTTGCGCGAAGGCGAGGCCGTGCCGCCCGCGGTCCGCGAGCAGCGAGACCTTCCGATCCTGCTTTTGTGGGCGTCTCACGCGGGGCCGGACTGGCCCGAGTCGCCCGGCGCCCGCCGACGCCAACAAGCGTGGAGCTGCGTGCTCTTGCGCGTGGCCCATACCCTGGCCCACGCCTACAGCGCGCTGAACGAGCGCTACGCGGCGGACATCCGCGAGCAGATCGCGGGCCGCTTTTCTCGCCACGTCCACGGCGAAGGGGAGTCGCTGCGCCTCGGCCAGGGCGAGGACTCGGTGCCCCTGGTGGAGCTGAAGATCCGGCGGATGAAGACCCTCGAGGCCGCGACCCTCAAGCTCTTGCGCGCGGCCGAGAACGTGGCGGCGGGCGTGTTCGACTGGATGGGCGTGCGCCTGGTGACCCGCGACGCGGGCGATGCCTTGCTGGCGGTCCGCTACCTGCGCGCCCACCACGTGATCGCATTCGCCAACATCATCCCGGGCCGCAGCCGCAACTCGATGTTCGACCTCGAGGCGATCGAGCCTCGCCTGGCCGAGATCGAAGCGAGCATCGAGGACCCGGCCCAAAAGATCGCGGCGGTACGCGCGATGGCCCGCGCGAGCATGGCGGCCGGCAGCGACCACCGCGTCCACAACGAGCACAGCTCCGCGTCCTACCGCGCCATCCAGTTCACCGGCCGCGAGCTCGTCAAACTCCCGGTCGGCCCCGAGCTCCC
>JAUIJR010000426.1 GCA_030431075.1 Polyangia bacterium
CCGACCAAGATTTCGACGTCGATAGTCAGGCCATTGGCCATTTTGGGTTACCATTGGCCCTGTGAGCGCCGCCGCGCCCTGGCCCGGCCTGATCGCCGCACGAGGGCAGACGTCCCCCCGAACTGCCTCCATCGCTACCAGCACCCCGCGCACGAACTCGGGTGCCTCCAGCCGTCCAAAAAGGTCCTGGTGGCCCGGCAGGCTGCCCGACTCGAGACGGGCGAAGCGCGGGCCCAAGGGACCCTCCCACTCCAGCACGACGGGGGACGATCGGCAGCCGGGCTCGTAGGCCGGGAACGCGGGCAAGGCATGGGCCCCACCGTCCCAGAGGAAGAGTTCGCGTACCTTGGCCGCATCCTCTTCGGACAAGACAAACTCGGTCTCGCAGACGAACGAGAACGAGCTGCGCCGCAGGGCGTCTTCCCCACACGGGGATTTTCCCTCACGCGCGTACCGACTCGAGGCCACGGTCGCTAGGACCTCGTCTCCACAAAGACTCAGACGCGCCGCTTGGAAGGGGTCGACGAACCAGATCCGAAGCTCGGCCCCACAGCCCGGGCGCCGCCCGTCCCAGCCCAAGGTCTCTCGCAAGGTACGGCTCGGCGACGATGCGCGCGCGTCGACCGGCCCAAGCTGTGGCTGCGCCCCTGTCCCTTCGCTCGTCGGCGTGCACCCCAACGGTCCGAGCGCGAGAAGCAGGGCCGCCGCGGCTCGGATCAATGACCTTGGCGATGGAGATTCCTCGAAGAGCATGGCATCTACGAACCCCCGCCCTCTCGCAGCGGGGCCGGCCCCGCCTGCCGCTCGAGTCGAAGTGGCGAACGTTCGCGGTAGGGCTGGCCCACCGTAGACGCCTCGTTCGCCCCCGAGTTCCCGCGGGAGCGCAAAAGCATGTAGAGGCGGGAGCTGGGGCCATCGAAGACGAGGAGGTACTCGCCGCCTTCGCGCAGCTTGTGACGGTAGCGCGCGAATGCGGCGTCACCGAGGTGGACGCGAAGGTCGCCGCAGGCCAGGTGTGGGTCACCGCTCGCCTCGCTCCATCGCGCGCGCAGCGTCTGGGCCGTCTCCTTCGCACCCCGCCAATCTTCGAAGTCGAGCCAGAGGGCGGCGGGGCAACGCACTTCGTAGTGGCGGTCGCCAACGCCGATGACGCCATGCCCTCGGCCCATCCACCCCCTCACCCATTCGAAACGCTCGATCTCCGCCCGACGCACCCGCCGATCACTCCCCGCTCCGATCTGTAGCGCCTCCGGCCCAGCCTCGATCACGCTCCAACCGCCTGGCGCCCCCTCCCCCGCGCCAAATGGCCGCCGCAAGACCACCGGCGGCGATGTCACGAACCAAAGCTCCGGCCGCTGCGGGTCATGCAGGGCTTCATCTCGCGAAACCCCTTCGGCCTGACGTGCGAGCTTGACGGCGAAGCCCACGCCGACGGCGAGCAAGAGCACCGTGCCGATGGCGAAGGGATCCATGGGTTGGTGTCCGTGCGAGGAGGCCCCGGCCTAGATCCCGATCGAAAGCCATCCCATCCACAGCACGCCCACGAGGTAGGCCGCGATGCAGAGCAGCCGCGCCTGCACCGACACGGACGGGCCCCCACGCCCCTTCTCGTGGGCAGCAAAGACTCCGGCCCCAATCACGCAGCCGAGCGCGGACGCGGTGAACGAGGGCATCGACTGCGGGTCGACCCAGCGACCTTCGAAACCCGAGCGCAGGGCGTACTCGACGAGGAACCACGAAGGCGCCGCGATGATCAACGGCGCCCAAACGAAGCGCTGTTGCTTGCGGCTCTCGAGCAAGGCCGCGACGAGGGTCAATGCCAACGGCAGCAGCGAGACGGCGAGCGCCATATCGAAGTCCCGCGGCATCACGCCTCGATCCTACGGGGCATCGTTCACTTCGTCGAGACGCGTTCGCGCAAGCTCCCAACGAACCAGACGGTGAGCGCTACGCGAGCTCACTAGCCGGATGCTCGCCGGGACGCAGGTCGCTTCTTTGCCCACCCAGCGCGCCACGCGCTACAGTCCCGCATGCCTCGATTGCCTCGACGCGTCGCCCTCGTCTTTGTTCTCGGCCTCGCCTGCGGGAAAGCGGACGATGGCAATGAGGGGAGCGGTGACTCGGGGGCGACGGCCGGTGACGAAACGGGTGGCCCGTCACCTTGCCGAACCGGCAGTAACAACTTCCTGGGCGACGATGGGTTTTGTTATTGCGTGCAGGGCTTTAGCTGGTGCACCACCGATCCGACGGATATGAACTGCTGCAAAGACGAAGACGACACCCAAGGTGCCGTCTGTCGTCCCGACCTGGTGGCCGGATGTGATTCGACCCACCCGGCGAGGGCCTTCACCCCCGCCGAGTGAGTCGCGCGCCTTACTGCCCGGGGGGCTTGGGCGTGCTCGAGGCCGTCGGGGGACGAAGGCCCCCCAGACCACTGCCGCTGCTGCCACCGAGGCCGCCGCCGCTGCTGCTGGCTTCTTTGTAGCGGCGTCGGACGATCTCGCTGGCGACGTCCTTGCCGCCGAGGCCAAAGGCCAGGCCGGCTGCGAGGCACAAGCTGCCGAAGGCCAGGGCGAAGGCGATGGACACGATGTTCTCGGCCACGCCGAGCTGGTCCAGGGCCATCGTGAAGGCCAGGACCATCACGCCGTAGCGGGCGAACTCGGCCGCCCAGCTGATCTCGCCTTCTTTGGCGCCACTGCGCGCGCGCACCATGTCGCCCACGTAGTTGCCGATCGCCATGCCCACGGCCACGACCACCAAGGCCACCAGCACGTGCTCGAGCATGAAGGCCAAGCCCAGCTCCACGTAGCCGGCCCAGGCGTCGAGGCCCAGGTTCGCCAGCGCTTGGGCCAAGGCCACCGCGATGATCAAGAGTTCGGCCACGCGGCCCACGATCTCGCTCGGGTCGTCCAGCTCGGGGCGGGTGGCAAACTTGCCCAGGCCGACTTTGGCCAGGACCTTGTCGAAGCCCAGGTTTTTCAGGAACGCGGCCACGAAGCTGCGGACCAAGCGGCCGATGAGCACCGCTGCGGCCACGATGGCGACCGACACCGCCAGCGCCGGCAACAAGGTCCAAAACTGCGACATCATGTCCGTCAGGGGGCGGGCCAGGGTCTCGAGGCCCAGCTCATGCAAGGCCGCGATCGAGGCTTGGAGCACCACGAAGGCCATCACCACGATGCCCACCGCTTGGCTCGGCGTCGTCTTGCCCAGCAGCTTGTCGATGCCGATGCGTCCGGCCAGGCGATCGAAGCCGACCGCGGACAGCAAGTTGCCCACCACGTGGCGGGCCAGCTTGCCCAGGTACCAACCACCGAGGACCAGCACGGCCGCGACGGCCAGCTTGGGCAGGTAGGCCACGATGCGGTCGAGCGCGTTATGCAGCGGGCCCGAGATGGGCTCGATGTGCAGCGCGTCGAAAGCTCCGGCCAAGCCGAAGAACATCACCACCCAAAAGGCGATGCGGCCGGCGGCCTCGCCCATCTTGACTTGGTCCGGGGCGCCCTCGCCCGTCGACAAGCGCTCGTCGATCTTGACCTTCTCGATCGCCGTGCGAACGATCTTCGAGAGCACCAAGCCCAAGAAGTAAGCGCCGCCCAAGATGAGGCCCGCTTTGGCCACGAAGGGCAACGCGCCGGCGACCGTGTCGACCAGCGTTTGAATGGGTCCGGCCGCTTGGGTCAGGCCCGCGAACTGCAGGACGCTGACCACCACCAGCAGCATCGCTGCGTAGTACACGCCCTTGGACACGCCACGCTCGAGCGCGTCCTTTTGACGGGGTTTTCCGTCGGGGCGGACGTTGGGGTCGAAGCCGAGCTTGGCCGCGATCTTGTCGTCGATGTCCGTACGCGAGAGCGCCTTGAAGGTGAGCCAGGCCACGAAGCGCGCCGCGATCCAGCCGCCGACGAACAACAAGATCGACAAGACGACCTTTTGAATCAGCGCGAAAAGGTCACTGCCTACCGCCTGCTCGATGTCCGTCCACCACGCCGGGGCCGCCGAAAACATCGTTTCAGAGCCAGCCAGCGCAAGGGACGGAATCAGCAGACCGGCGAATAGCACCGGGAGTCCGAGTTTGAACCTTGCCATGAACTCTTGGCTACACCCGCCAATGGGCGCGCACAAGTGGGCACGCTGGCCGGTTCTGCCCCACTTAGGCGACAGCGCCGACGAAGGCGACGATCGATTCGCACAGGGTCGCCAAAAAGGCGTCGCGGTCGGCCAGCGGCTCGGGCACGCCTGGTGGTGGCCGGTGCATGAAGGAGAAGTGCCCTGCGCCTTCGGCCAGTTGCTCCGTGAACGATGTCGTCTTGGGCAGCCCTTCGCGCAGTCGGGCGGCGTTCGAAGGTGGCGTGATGCGATCGCTCGTGCCTGTCCACACCGTGATGCGCGCGTGGAGCTCGTCGAGGGCAGCGGGCGGCGAGAAGAAGCCCGTAGGCGGGCACAGTAGGGCCAAGCGATCGATGCGCGGCTGCACCGTGATGGGCAAGGGGCCCGCGGGGCTCATCCATAGCCGAGCCCCGGACATGGCGAGCAAGCAGGCGCTGCCGATCGAGTGGCCGACACCCGCGACGGGCAGCTCCGGTGCTTCGGCCAAAGCCAAGGCGGCCTCGATCCGGGCGATGCGGCCGAGGAGCAGCTCCGGCGTGACCCGCCCGCCGATCAGGCGCG
>JAUIJR010000427.1 GCA_030431075.1 Polyangia bacterium
CGTCGGCCGCCATCGAGCCCGCAGAGTACGACAGCTCCGCCCCGCGGTCCCGGCGCCAAAAGCAGTCTCCCGACAGCGGGTGTCAGGAGGGCCGCGGGGGCTAGACTGCGTGTCATGCGACTGGCGAGGCTGACGCTAGCGGGCTTTGGGCTTTGCCTCGCGTGCCGCATGCCCCCGGCCGCATCATTGGAGGCCGCGCCACCCGCAGCCAGTGCGCAGGGGCCGGAGCCCGCGCCGGAGGTGAAAGCTGATGTGAAGCCCGAGCCGGAACCCGAGCCCCAACCGGCCCCCGATCCCGACTACGCCCACATCCGCGTCGACGGCGATCAGATCCGCTTCGACGAGCCCATCGCCTTCGAGATCGACGACGAGGACATCCTCCCCAAGTCCTTCCCGCAGCTCGAAGAGGTGGTCGACCTACTCGGGCGACATCCCGAGTGGCGGATCCGGATCGAGGGGCACATGGAGAACCCGGGAGGCTATCCACGTGCGCGCTCCTTGTCGGGCGAGCGCGCCGCGTCGGTGCTCCAATTCTTGGTCGAGCACGGCGTCGATCGAGCGCGCCTCGAGCACGTCGACTATGGGGAGGATCGGCCCCTCGAGCCGCCGCCCTCACCGAGGAATCGGCGGGTGGAGCTGTGGATCGTTCGCCCTACGCCGTGATCTTCGGCCAGGGCTGCGCTTCTTCCAGCTCGTACGCAATCTCCAACAGCCCGCGCTCTTGCCCGTGGTCGGCCCAAAAGCACATGCCGACGGGGAGGTTGGTGGCTTCGTCGTGGCCCATGGGCAGCGAGATGGAGGGCCCGCCGGTCGCGTTGCCCCAGGGGGTGAAGCCGGCCCAGCGGATGACCTTGGGGAAGAGCTCTTCGAACTCGAGGTCCATCGACAGCTCGCCGATCTCGGGGGGCAGATGCGTCAGCGTGGGCGTCACCACCAAGTCGAAGCGGCGGAAGATTTCGGAGTAGGCGCGATGGCTGCGGCGCAGGCGGATCAGGAAGCCCGGCGCCTTGTGGATCTTTTTGTTGAAGTCGCGGGCCAAGCCCAGCGTGAACTTGGACAGGCGGCTCGCGTCGAAGCTCGGGTCCAGCATTTGGTGACCCATGCGGGCCACACCAAAGCCCGACATCGACCACAAGTTGCAAAAGTCCTCGACCATGCGCGGGTGCGTCGGGTCTTGCAGCGGCTCGACCCGGTGGCCCAGGGACTCGAGCAGGCGGATCGTCGCGTCGAAGGTCGACTGCGTGGCCGCGTCGATCTGCGCGCCGTTCGGCGACACCGAGAACGCGCCGATTCGTAGGCGCTTTTTGGACGCGTGCTCCACCCAGCCGATCGCCGGCAGGCGCGGGTGTCGAAAGCTGCGCTCGAGCTCCGCGTAAAAGCGGGCCGTGTCGCGCACGCTGCGGGTCACCACGCCGTCGATCGCGATCTCGACCGGTTGGCGCTCCAGCATCGGGCCGTGGGGGAGGCGGCCGCGCGTCGCTTTGAGGCCGACCAGGCCCGCGCAGGCGGCTGGGATGCGGGTCGAGCCGCCGCCGTCGGCGGTGTGGGCGATGGTCACCACGCCCGCGGCCACCAAGGCCGCCGCGCCGCCCGAAGAGCCGCCCACGCTGCGGCCCAGGTTCCAGGGGTTACGTGTCGGGGCTTGCGCGCCGCCCGGCTCCACGCCCTGGCCGCCGGTCGGGAACTCCGTCGAGCAGGTGAAGCCGAACTCCGGCATCGTGCTCTTGCCCATCACCACCATGCCCATGTCCAAGAACTCTTGGACCACCGCGTCGTTGTGGCGCGCCGGTGGGGTCGCGTGCAGGGCCGCCGAGCCGTAGCGGGTGTGCATCCCGACCACGTGGTTCATGTCTTTGATGAAGGTGGGGACGCCGGCGAAAAAGGCGTGGTCCGAGTTGGGGCCACCGCGCACCGGGACCGAGAAGCTCGCCTCGATGATCGCGTCGAGCTTGGGATCGACCTTGCGCGCGCGGGCGATCGTCGCTTCGAGGACCTCTTCGCGCGAGAGCTCGCCTTGGCGCAGCCGGTGGGCGAGCTCCGTCGCGTCGCTCGTCCCCAGGGCGTCGTCGGCGAAGGCGTGGACCGAGTGTTCGGGAGTGGGGGAGGCTGCGCTTGCGCTCTCACCCACTTCGACTTTGCCCGAGCTCGGCCACGTGTCGCGCTGGATCACCACGCGAAAGCCGTCGGGGTCGGCGAAGGTGCGGCCGCGCTCGGCCCAGTAGCCGTTGTGGGCCTCGACCTCCTTGAAACCGGCGGCCTCCATCGCGCCGCAGCGCTGCAACCAGGCCTTGGGATCGGGGACGTAAAAGACCATCAGGTCTTCGGGCGAGGGGGAGGGGATGGCGTCGCCACCGTGTTCTTGGGTGAGCTCGAGGTGGTAGGCGCCGTCTTTGTGGCCCAGCATCACGCCATCGAAGTCTTTGTCTTCGAAGCCCCCGACGCGCTCGAGGCCCAGGCCTTCGGCGTACATCTTCGCCGCGCGGGCGAGGTTGGAGGTCGGGCGCGCGATTCGAAGATGCGGCAGCTCGGGCATGAGTCGGCGCAGCTTAGCAGCTGGAACCGGGCTATTGGCGGCGCGTCGGCGCGTGGGTGTCACTGCCCGAGGTGCACGCCGAAGCTGTCGTCCGGGGAGCTGTCGTAGAGCACGCCCAAGTCGACGATCCCGTCGCCGTTGTAGTCGCCAGGCACGATCGCGCTCGGGTCGTAGGTCGCGGCCGGGAGCCGCCCGAACTCGCGGAAGTCTCGGTCGCCGGCTTGGCCGTACAAAAAGGCCAGCTCGTGGGCTTCTTGCTCGCCGACCGCGATGTCGAGCTCGCCGTCGCCGTCGAGATCGGCGACCCCGAAGTGGGGGTGACCTCCGAAGCTGAAGGCCTCGGGCCCGGCCGTGCAGTACTCACCCGCTTGGTAGGCGCCGAAATTTCCGTCACCGTCGTTCCACGCGACGTAAACATGGGTGTCACCTCCCACGGCCAGGTCGGCTGCGTTGTCGCCATTGAGGTCTTGCCAGCGCGGCGCGCCGCCCAGCGCCCCCCAGCCGGGAAGGTCGCGGAAGCTGACCGAACGGCTCGTCGAGATGTCGTAGAAGCGGTAAGTGAACAGCAGGGTCGTCAGCATCATCTCTGCGCGCCCGTCGTCGTCGAGGTCGGCGACCCCCACGTGATAGCCGGTGCCGAAGGGGGACTCGACGGTGCGCATGTCGCCGAAGCTGCGGTCGCCGGCGCCGAAGATCACATAGGCACCGACCTTGCTCTGCGCGCCGATGTCGATCGCGCCGTCTCCGTCGAGGTCGCCCAGGCCGAAGCTGTCGGCGCTGATGTTGAGGACGTCGGCGATCGCATCGCTGCGCGCTCCCGGGAAGTCGCTGCCGCCCCAATGGACGCCCACGACGGCCGGCTCGACCTCACCCGATTGGTAGCCCAAGGCGAGGTCGTCGACACCATCGCCATCGAGGTCGGCCACCTGCACGCTGCCAATGTGCACCGTGGTCGGGCCGGGGGTGGCGATCTCGACGGGCGCGGCGAAGCTCCCGTCGCCGTTGCTCGAAAGATAGAGGGCGCGCTTGGTGAACTCGACGATCACGAGGTCGTCGTCGCCGTCGCCGTCGAAGTCACCGGAGGCGAGGCCATGCACGGCGATGTCGTCGAGCGCCGTCATCACCGCTTCGGCCAGGTTCGGGGTGCGGGCCACCCCTTGGTTCCACCCGCCGTTGGGGCAGTGCTCTTGGCCGCCCGAGCCCGACTCGCTGCCGGTCTCGGAGCCGCCCGCCGAGTCGAAAAACCCTCCCTCGCCACAGCCGCCGAGCGCGAGGCACAGCGTCGAGGCGAGGGGAACAACTAAACCCGCGCCTTTCATCACCTTCAGCTCGAGCCCCATGCATGCAGGCTAGCAGCGGCCACGGAATTCGACATCTGCGCTTTGGCGCGCCCTGACACGCAAGTCACACCCCGCGCCGAATGAGCGCGCGACGCTTGTCGACGGCCACCTGGCCTGAAACCATGAACGCGATGCGGGCTCGCATGGCGACCACTTTGCGCCTCGGCGCGTTCGTAGCCTTGGCCTGCACGGCCTCGCCGGTCCCACCTTCGCCGCCGGCCTCGCCATCGCCGGTCCCCGAGCCGGCACCGCCGCACGAGCCCGTCGCGGTCGACTCTGGTCCGCTGCAGGTGGCGATCACGGTCGACGATCTTCCGGGCTCGCCCGAGTCCATGGCGCGGATTCTCGATGTGCTGGCGAAGCACGAGGTCCCGGGGGTGGTCGGCTTTGTGAACGGGGCACGCGCGCCAACGGGCAGCCCGGGCGAGGCTTCGTTGCGCGAGTGGGTGGCGGCGGGTCATCCGTTGGGCAACCACACCTACTCGCACAACCACATGAAAGACGTGGGGCTAGACGCCTTCGAGGTCGACATCGTGAACAACGAGGCGGTGCTCCAGCGGGCGAGTGGGGAGTCCGAGAGCTGGAAGCTCTTTCGCTACCCCTTTTTGGAGCAGGGCTACGATGCGGACTCGACGGCCCGGATCCGCGAGTTCGTGCGCGGTCGCGGCTACACCGTGGCCGAGGTGACCATCGACTTCGGGGACTGGGCCTGGCAACCGGCCTACGCCCGCTGCACCGCGAAGCCCCAAGCGTGGAACGAGGCCGGCATTCGGGCCCTCGAC
>JAUIJR010000428.1 GCA_030431075.1 Polyangia bacterium
TTGTACTGCGGATGCCAGCTCCTGTGCGCCTTCGGCGGTTGCTTGACCAACCCGCAGTACAACTGCGGCACACCCTGCATGGACGACACCGCCTGCGTGGGCATGGGGAGCACCGAGACCTGCGGCGCCAACAATCGCTGCGAGGGCACCACGACCACCCCGATGCAGTGCGAGAACATCCTCGGCGCCGGCGTGACCTACCCGCGGGGAGCCGACGCTTCGAACACCGACTGCAACTTCTCGACCGGCAAGCGCTACATGGACTCGAGCGAGGGCATCGCCTTGGTCGGCAAGTTCAGCTGCGCGGCCCAGGTCGGCACCGGCTCCACTCAAGACCCCGAAAAGCCCATGGAGGCGATGGTCGAAGCCGTGGTCGAGGACTCCTCGGCCGTGGCCACCTGCAACGACGGCTTTTTGCGCGACGACGCCATCTTGGTCGTCACCTTCATCACCGACGAAGACGACAACGACGGCGACGGATCCAGCGGCACGCCGCAGCAGTGGTACGACGCCATGGTCGCGGCCAAGAACGGTGATCCGAGCGCGGTCGTCATGCTCGGCATCTACGGCATCGCCGGTTGCGCCGAGGGCAGCTACCGCCTCGACATGTTCATGGACATGTGGGGCGCCCAGGGCCTCAAAGGCGATATCTGCGCCCCCAACTACGGGCCCTTCTTCCAGCAGGCGGTCGACCTGATCGACACCACCTGCGATGGATTCATCCCGCCCGGCTAGACCTCTTTGACCCCCTATCGACCGACGACGACTTGGAAACTTCGATGCTGAAGCGACGACTTTGCCTACTCCCCTGCGCCGCCATGCTCGCCCTCGCGGGCTGCAACGATGGCGACACCGGACCTTCGATCTCCACCACCATGCAGATGGTGACCACCGACGCCGAGGGCGAAGAGTCCGACACCGGCGCCTCCTCGAGCACCGGGACGGGCCCCTTGCTCGACCTGGGCACCGACGAGGGCGGTCCCACCGGCACGGACGAAGGCAGCGATCCCCCCGGCTGCAAGAAGGTCGACTTCTTGTTCATCATCGACAACTCGGGCTCGATGTCCGACGAGCAGGACAACCTCGTGGCCAGCTTCGACGACTTCATCGCGTCGATCGACTTGGCCATCGACGCGGCCGAGCAGGACTATCACATCCTCGTCACCGACACCGACGCGTGGCAGTGGGAAGGCTGTCCGCTCACCTGCAACCTCTTCCCGATGCAGGCCAACTGCCTGGCCAACCCCCAGTTCGACTGCGGCGTGCCCTGCATGGCCGACACGGACTGCGCCGGCACGGCCGGCGACGAGACCTGCGCCGGCAACGGCCGGTGCAACGGCACGCAGACCGTGCCCCTGCAGTGCGAGAACATCATGGGCGCCGGCATCACCCACCCCCGCGGTCCCGATGCCTCCAACATCGACTGCGACTTCAGCTCCGGCGCACGCTACCTCGACAGCAGCGAGGGCGCGGCCTTGGTCGGCAAGTTCAGCTGCGCGGCCAAGGTCGGCACCGGCTCCACCAACGAGGAGCGGCCCTTCGACGCCATGATGGCCGCGGTCGAAGAAGGCAGCAGCGCCGTGGCCACCTGCAACGCGGGCTTCTTGCGCGACGACGCCATCTTGGTCGTCACCTTCATCACCGACGAGTCCGACGACATCACCTCCGAAGATCAGGGCAGCTCGGGCAGCCCGCAGCAGTGGTACGACCGCATCGTCGCGGCCAAGAACGGCGACCCCACGGCGGTCGTGATGCTGGGCATCTATGGCATCAACGGCTGTGGCGAGTACGCGCCGCGGCAAGACGACTTCATCGACCTGTGGGGCGCCCAGGGCCTCAAAGGCGACATCTGTGCGGACAGCTACGGTCCTTTCTTCCAGCAGGCCGTCGACTTGATCGACACCACATGTGACGGCTTTATCCCGCCTGGATAGCGCCCCCCTCGCCCCCGAGCGGCGGTAGGCTCCGGCCGTGGCGAGCTCCGCCGACTTTGCCCAACGCTACGGGCCTTGGGCCCTCGTGGCCGGCGCCTCCGAGGGGCTCGGCGCCGCCTTCGCTCGCGAGCTTCACGCCCGCGGGCTTTCGCTCATCTTGCTCGCGCGGCGAAGCGCCCCCCTCGAGACCCTGGCCGACGAGCTGCGGGCCGAGGGCGCAACGCCACGGGTCCTGGCCATGGACCTCGCGTCGCCGGACGCCCACACGCAGCTGCTCGCCCTCGCCCGGGAGCTCGAGATCGGGCTCGGCATCTACAACGCCGCCTACGCACCCGTGGGCGACATCGCCGAGCGTAGCTTCGAAGAGCTGATGCGCGTGGTGGATGTGAACGTCCGGGGCCCACTCACCCTCACCCACGCCTTGTTGCCGCCCTTGCGCGAGCGCGGTCGCGGGGGCTTGTTGCTCATGTCCTCGCTCGCCGGATTTCAGGGCACCCCCCGACTGGCGACCTACGCCGCGAGCAAGGCCTTCAACACCATCTTGGCCGAGGGCTTGTGGGGCGAGCTGCGGGCGCAGGGCATCGACGTCCTCGCCTCTTGCGCCGGAGCCATCCGCACACCGGGCTACGACGCGGCCGCGGGCAAGCAAGCCCCCGGCACCCTCGACGCCGCGAGCGTCGCCCGGCGCAGCTTGGACGCGCTCGCCCGGGGCCCCCGCGTCGTGCCCGGTGCGCTCAACAAAGTGGCCAGCCTGCTCGTGGGCCGCTGGCTCCCGCGCCGTCGCGCCGTCGCCATCATGGCCGCCAACACCCGCGAGCTCGAGAACTCCGCCCGCTGAGGGCGCCATTCGGATCGAGATGTCCTTTTCCATCGCCGGCTTTTTCGCCCCCTTCGCCATCTACGCCTTCATCTTGGCCGTGCATTTGCTGTGGCCGACACGCTCGATGGAGGGCTACGTGCGGGACCCCGATACGGGGGAGCTCTTGCGCTACCGGATCAACGGGATCTGGGTGGCGCTGGTGAGCATCGGGGCTTGGGCTGGGGTCGGAGCTTCGGGCCTGCTGCCTTGGGACTTCCTGTGGCAGGTGCGCTGGGAGAGCTTGGCCGGGGCGTGCACGATCGGCCTGGTTTTTACAGCCTGGGTCGTCTTTCGGGCGCCGAGCACCGGCCAAGGTCTACTCAAAGAAGTGTTCTTGGGCCGCGCCGAGAACCCCCAGTTCTTCGGCGGGCGCGTCGACGCAAAGATGCTGATGTATCTCATCGGCGCCGTGATGCTCGAGCTCAACTTGCTCGCCTTCACCGCCCATCACCTCGAGCTCCATGGTGAGGCAGCCTCGCCCGGCGTCTTCGTCTACCTGGGCTTGTTCACCTGGTTCGTCTTCGACTACCTGAGCTTCGAGCGCGTCCACGTCTACACCTACGACATCTTCGCCGAGCGCATGGGATTCAAGCTCGGCTGGGGCTGCTTGACCTTCTACCCCTACTTTTACGCCGTGGGCTTGTGGGGCCTCGCCGAGAAGGCCGACCCCGGCACGCCCCTGCCCTTGCTCATCGCCTACGCCGCGGTCTTCTTTGTCGGGTGGAGCTTTGCGCGCGGCGCCAACATGCAAAAGTTCGTGTTCAAGCGCGACCCAAAGCGAGTCTTCTTGGGTTTGTTCAAGCCCGAGGTCGTCAGCGACGGCGAGCGGCGTCTGCTCTGCTCCGGGTTTTGGGGCGTCTCGCGCCATGTGAACTACCTCGGCGAGATCCTGATGGCGACGGGGCTCGCCTTGGCCCTGGGCTACCCGGCCTCGATCTGGCCTTGGCTCTATCCGCTGTACTACCTGGTGCTGCTCGTGCCCCGCGAACGCGACGACGACGCCCGCTGTGCCCGCAAGTACGGCGAGCTGTGGGAGCGCTACCGGGAGCGAGTGCCGCGCCGAATCGTCCCCGGGCTCTACTGAGCGCCGGATCGACGCTCGAGGCTGGACTCCGGGGTCAGGCTCGTCGGATGCTCGTGGGGTGAAGCGCCGCCCTTGGCTCCTGACTTTGTCCTGTTCGCTCTTCGCGCTCGGCGCATGCAGTGACGGGGACGCCGACGACTCGGGCTCGGAGGCGAGCGAGAGCGCGACGGCGAGCGCATCCGAGACCGGGGATGCGGACGCCGACGCCGGCTGTCCCGAAGGCATGATGGGCTGCGCCTGTTTCCCGAACGGGACCTGCTTCGAGGGCCTCAGCTGCGAGGCCGGCGCCTGCGTGCCCGGGGATGGCGACGGCGACGGCGATGGAGATGGCGACGGCGACGGAGACGGCGATGGCGACGGCGACGGCGACGGCGATGGCGACGACGTCGTCCCCCCCTTCACCCTCGAGTGCGAGACGGGCCTGGATCCGGTGCTCTTGGTCGACCCGATCATGGGCACGGGAACTCGCTTTCCCAACCTGACCCAGGCCTCGATGGTCGCGCCGGCGGGAGCAACCATCGAGCTGTGCGCCGGCAGCTACAGCGAGGACGTGACCTTCTTTCAGGGCATCACCTTGCGCGGGGAAGGCCGCGACAAGACCTTCATCGATGGCGGTCACGTGCGCGTGGCCATCTTCGACGAGTTTACGCTGCGGGATCTGACCTTCCGTAACTGCAGCTCGACCCGCGGCGGGGCCGTCATCTTCGAGGACACGAACGGGCGCACCGAGAGCCTCGAGATCTTCCAGGTCGACTTCATCGACAACACGGCCTCGGA